>NZ_WWIA01001063.1 GCF_009870065.1 Streptomyces sp. SID5785
GCCGTCTGCCGGCGCCTTCTCCGGCGCCGGCCGCCGCCGTGCGCCGCGCGCGCTCGCCGGTCGGAAACCCCGATGCGTGCGGGCGGCACTGCGGTCAGACTCTCCGTCATGACCGACCACCACATCACCCGCATCAACCCCGACCGCCTGCATCCGACACCCGGCTACCACCACATCACCGTGGTGGAGAGCGGCCGCACCGCCTACCTGGCCGGGCAGTGTCCGCTGGATCAGAACGGTGAACTCGTGGGCGCCGGTTCCCTGGAGCAGCAGACCGGCCAGGTGGTCGCGAACGCGCTCGGCGCCCTGGCCGCGGTGCAGGCCGAGCCGCAGCACGTCGTGCGTTCCGTGATCTACGTACGCAGCAGCGACAGGGACGACCTGGGCGCCGCATGGCGCCACTTCACCGGCTCGGCTCTCGCGCCGGCGTTCACCACGGCCAGCACGCTGCTGGGCGTCGCGCAGCTGGGCTTCTCGGGTCAGCTGATCGAACTGGACCTCACCGTGGCCCTCCCCCGCTGAGCACCCTCGCCCAGGGGAGAGGGCACCCCGCTCTCTCTCATCCGGCGCTCCGCTCCGACTCGTCGGCGTCGTCCGCTTCGTCTGCCTCGCCCGCCTCCTCCGTCACCTTCCGCACATAGGAGGTGCGGTACGTGGCCGGCCGGCCCTCGGCGTCGACGGGTTGCAGCGTGCGCAGCGGTTGTCCGTGGTCGGTGTCGAGCAGGACGGAGTGCTCCTCCCCCTCCGCGAAGAGGTGGCCCTCGCCCCACTGCCGCAGCGCCACCAGGATCGTGAACAGGTCAGCGCCCTTCTCGGTGAGGGCGTACTCGTGGTAGGCCGTGCCGTCCGAGGCCGGGCGGGTCTCGAGGACGCCTTGGGCGACCAGGGCACGCAGTCGTTCGGTGAGGATGTTGCGCGCGAGTCCGAGGCTCCGCTGCAGCGCCCCGAACCGGCAGATCCCGTCGAACACGTCGCGAAGGATCAGCAGGGACCACCGGTCCCCGACCACGTCCACCGCACGGGCGACCGGGCACGGCGCCGTCGCGAGAGCCACCTTCGACGATCCCATCGGGCCTCCTGTCTGGCTGTCGAAGTGCACCACCCGAAGTGGTTGCAAAACTAGACCGCCCATCCTACTCTCCTTTCATCTGGTCTTGTTTTGAAACCGGCTAGCGAGGAGAGCACCGATGCCCGACGAAGTGACCGAGACGAACCGGGCCCGCGTGAGCCCGGCCCGGGTGGCAGTCGTCCAGTTCGATCCCCAGGTCGGACTCGAGAACCTCAAGGCCAACGCCGCCGCCGTCGAGCAGCGGCTGCACGCGGCCGGCGCATCCGGCGCCGACCTGGTCGTCCTCCCCGAACTGGCCACGACCGGCTACGTCTTCGAGAGCAGGGAGGAGGCGTTCGCCCACTCCGAGACGATCCCGGACGGGCCGTCGCTCCAGCTGTTCGAGCGGCTCGCCGCGGAACACGACATGTACGTCGTCGGCTGCGTCGTCGAGCGGGACGGCGAGCGCCTCTACGACACCGCCGTGCTCGTGGGACCGGGCGGCTACATAGGCCGGTACCGCAAGACACACCTGTGGAACACCGAGAAGCTGTGGTTCACACCCGGTGACGAGGGCTTCAAGGTCTTCGACACCCGCCTGGGCCGCATCGGGCTGCTGGTGTGCTGGGACATCTGGTTCCCCGAGACCTCCCGGATCGTGTCCCAGATGGGCGCGGACATCATCTGCATCCCCACCGGCTGGGTGTGGACCCCGCCGCCGCTCTACGACGCGAGCGGTGTCTGCATGGCCGCCCACCTCACGATCACGGCCGCACACGTCAACAACGTCTTCATCGCCACCGCCGACCGCACCGGCCAGGAGCGCGGCGCCGGCTTCATGGGCAACTCGCTCATCGCGGGCACCAACGGCTGGCCCATCGACCGCATCGCAGGTCCGGACGAGGACACGGTCATCTACGCCGACGTCGACCTCAGCGACACCCGGACCGCCCCGATCTGGAACCAGCTCAACGACCTGCACCGGGACCGGCGCACCGACCTGTACGACCAGATGCTCGGCTACCGCGGCGCGCCGCCGCTGCCCCGGTGACGACATGAGCGGCGTCGCCGATCCGGCAAGACCTCGCTTCAGGGCCGCACGACGGGCCCTCGTGACGGTCGTGTTCGCCGCCCTGGCGGGCGCGACCGTCTGGGCCCTGTCCGGCCGCGCCGGCTGGCAGGGCGACCACCGCGACGTGCCGGGCCTCGCCCGCTGGGTGCTCGCCGCGACCTCCGAACCGCAGTTCTACGCGGTCGGATCGGCCGGCACGCTCCTGCTGGCCGGTGGCCTCGTCGGCCACCTCGCGCACCGTCGCGGCTGGTACCTGCAGGGCTTCGTCCAGGCCTGCGGCACCGGGATCTGGCCCTGGGTCGCCGGTGCCGCGCTGCTCAGCGTCGTCCTCGGCGCCCTGGCGTGGGGGACGACGCTGACGGGCGGCGCCTGGCAGCCGTTGTTCGCCCCGCTCGTGTCGGTGGCCCCGGCGGTCGTCGCCCTGTACGGGCCAGGCCTGCGGGTGTTCCTCACGGGTGCCGTGTCCGGGGCCCTGCTCGTCCCTCCGGCGGCGATCGGGCTCGTCACATGGGTCTGCACACCGCTCGGCCTGCCCCCGGTCGTCGGTGCGACGGGCGGCATGGCACTCGCCGGGACGGCCGCGTTCCTCGTCTGCCCGCGCCTTCGGTGGATGCCCGCGCCCTGGACGTGGCGGTCCGTGACCCCTGCCGTACCGGCCGCCCGTCGCCGCCCTGCCGGGCAGGGACCGGTGTGGGTGCTCCGGCGGGCGCTGGCCGACCTGTCCGAGGCGCAGTTCTTCGGCAACGAATGGGCGAGCGCGGCACTCGTCATCGGCGCGCTTCTCACGTATGCGACGTCGCCCGAATCACTGTCCTACGGATCGGGCCGGTTCGTGACGATCCTGTCCGGGCAGCTCCTGACCGTCGTCACCGGTGTCGTCGTGTGGCGGCGGCGCTGGCGCACGGCGGGCTTCTACCCGACCTTCGTCCCCGCGGTGTCCCTCGTACCGGCCGCGGTCCTCACCTACCACGGCGCACTCGTGCCGACCGTGGTCGCGGCCCTCGCCGGAGCACTCGTCGCTCCCCCGACCGCCGCGGCGATCTCGGGCCGTCTGCCCGCCGGCTTCCACCCGTTCGTGGGCAACGTCGCCGCCATGAGCATCTGCACGGCCCTGATCGTGCCCTCGCTCACCGTCCTTCCTGGAGTCCAGAAATGAGCAGCAACACCACCACCCCCGCCACGATCGCCGAACTGGGCCGCGCGCTCCGGCGCGGGACGACGACGTCGGCCCACCTCGTCCGTGCCGCGCTGCGCCGGATCGAGGACCGGGACCCGGCCGTGAACGCCTTCGTGCTCGTCGACCCGGCCGGTGCGCGTGCCGCCGCCGAACAGGCGGACGCCGAACTGGCCGCGGGACGCGACCGCGGACCGCTGCACGGCATCCCCGTGGCGGTCAAGGACCTGATCGACATCGCGGGGCTGCCGACGACGTGCGGATCGGCGTCGTCGTTCGGCACGGCACGGGCGAGCGAGGACGCCGAGATCGTCACCCGCCTGCGCCGGGCCGGGGCCGTGATCGTCGGCAAGACGACCCTGCACGAGTTCGCCTACGGGGCGACCGGCGACCGCTCGGTCCACGGACCGTCCAGGAACCCGGTCGACCCCGACCGCATGTCCGGCGGCAGCAGCGGGGGCAGCGCGGCCGCCGTCGCGGCCGGCATGGTCCCGCTCGCCCTGGGCACCGACACCGCGGGCTCGGTGCGGGTGCCGGCCGCGCTGTGCGGCGTGGTCGGGTTCAAGCCCGCCTTCGACGTCCTTCCGGTGCAGGGGGTCCATCCGCTCGCGCCGACGCTCGACCATGTCGGCCTGTTCACGGCGACCAGTCACGACGCGCTGCTCGCGTACCGCGCACTCGCCTTCGGACCCGCGGACGGCACCGGCGCCGGCGACCTCCCGCCTGATGCCGGGACCGTCGCCTGGATCGACCCCGAGGACATCGCCCCGGCCGACGCCCGGGTCACCGGGGCCGCCCACGACTCCCTGACCCACAACGGCCTGACGCCCTACACCCTCGGCGGAGCCCTGGGCGACACCGCGCACCTCTTCCGGACGTTCTCGACCCTCCAGGGCCACGAGGCGTTCGCCGTCCACGAGGCCCATCTCGACGACGACGCGTCGCTGATCGACCCCGACGTGCTCGCCCGGCTGCGCACCGGCCAGGCGGTCACCACCGGCCAGTACGCGGAGGCCGACCGTGCGCGGCGCGCGTTCCGGGACCGCGTGCGGCGCCTGCTGGACGAGCACCCCGCGCTCGCGATGCCCACCGTCCCCGTGACCGCGCCGCGGATCGGCCGCCGGACGGTGCAGGTCGGCCGCACGACCACGGACACCCGCACCGCCCTGCTGTCGCTGACCAGCCCGTGGAACATGGCCGGCGTGCCCGCGCTGAGCGTGCCCGTGGGACACGTCGACGGGCTGCCCGTCGGCGTGCAGCTGATCACCAACCCGGGCGACGAGGAACGGCTCTTCGCCCTCGCCGCCGCCGTCGAGAGCCGTGCCCGCACCGCGACCGCCGCGCGCGGCTGACCCCGTCTCCGGACTCGAACGAGAGGCCCACCACCCATGCCGTCCATCCAGATCGACCTGCCGCTCGACGCGTCGGCGGCCACCAAGCAGGAACTCGCCCTGCGCGCAGGGCGGATCTACGCCGACCTCATGAAGGTCAACGCCGACCTGCTCACCGTCTCCGTCCACGCTCTCGGGGCGGGAGGCGTCTGGCGCTGCCACGAGGACGGAGCACCCACCCCCTCCGCGCTCATCATGTGCGACATCCGCAGCGGACGTCCGCGCGAGACGCGGGCGGCCCTCGCACAGTCACTGATCGACGCCTGCGCCGACCTGTTCCACCTCGACAGCCTGTGGATCAAGGTCGAGTTCACGCAGCACGCGGGGGACGAGATGTACCACCCGCATCTCGGGGGCTTCAACAAGGACTGGACAGGGGACGAACGGACCTGACCGGGCCGCTCGCGGCTCCGGCACATCCCCGGGCCTCTGCGAGGATGCGGTGATGCAGCCCCTGCCGGACGACCCCGCACACCTGCCGCCTCCGTGGTGGACACCCCACGCCGGGATGCCCGAGGTCGAGCGCGAACTCCAGCGTGAGCTGACTCCGGGTCACCCGCTGCACGGGGCGACGGTCGCCGCGGTGGCGCGGTGCGGGGCGTGTGACGACGTCCTGTTCCAGGTCGAGGGCAGGCCGTTCGCGTGGGCGCTGGTTCATCTGACGTGGACGCGCCGCGAGGAACATGCGCCGTGGCCGATGACGACGCCGCTCTCCGGCCCGGCGGAGCTCTCGACGGCGGCGGCCGACCACGGCTGCAGCCCGTGACCGGCGGGACGGTGTGCCGATGCCGCCGATGACCCTCAAGCTCTCGGTTCCCACAGGCCGTCCGCCGCTCCGCGGGCCAGGTGGTCGGCGTAGACGCCGACCTTCCAGGTGATCACCGACCGGCACTCCTCCAGTGCCTGAATGCGGTCGTCGACGCGCTGCCGGTGGGTCTCGAGGAGGTGCAGGCGTTCCGGCTCGTTGCCGGGGCCCTGCCGCACGAGTCCGGCGAACTGCCTGAGGTCGGCCAGGGGCATGCCTGACTCGCGCAGCTTGACGCAGATCAACAGCCAGTCGACATCCAGAGAGCTGTACCGGCGCCGGCCTCCGGAGGTGCGCCGGACCGGGCCGACCAGCAGGCCCTCGCGCTCGTAGAAACGCAGTGCGTGGACGCTGAGGCCGGTCTGTTCGGCCACCTCACCGATGCTCAGCGCTGTCGCAGGAGTCTCCGTGGTCGCCATGCGCCGCAGTCTAGGACTTGATCTAGACCGCGCTCCAGATCGTAGTTTCGGTGCCATGACCCGTACCGATCAGCAGCCGCTCGGCTCGCCCTTCTCCGCCACCAGCAGCGCCCAGGACGTCACCGCGGGCCTCGACCTGACCGGCTCGAGCGCCGTCGTGACCGGGGGCTACTCCGGGCTCGGCCTGGAAACCACACGGGCGCTCACGGCCGTCGGGGCCCGCGTGATCGTGCCGGCCCGCAGGCCCGACGTCGCCCGCGCCGCGCTCGCCGCGGTGCCCGGCGCCGAGGTCGTCCCCATGGACCTGAACGACCTCGACAGCGTTCGGGCCGCCGCCGCGCGCATCCGTGACACGCTGCCCCGTCTCGATCTGTTCATGGCCGTCGCCGGGGTCATGGCCACACCCGAACTCCGGGTGGGGCCCGGCTGGGAGAGCCAGCTCGCCGCCAATCACCTCGGTCACTTCGCCCTCGCCTGCGAGCTCTACCCGTCGCTCGCCGCCGCCGGCGGTGCGCGCGTCGTGGTCAACAGCTCCGCCGGGCACACCCTGACCGACATCCGCTGGCACGACCCGCACTTCCGCTCCGGGTACGACAAGTGGCTCGCGTACGGCCAGGCGAAGACCGCCAACGCGCTCTTCGCCGTGCACCTCGACGCCCTCGGCCGGGCCGACGGCATCCGCGCCTTCTCGCTCCACCCGGGGAAGATCATCACGGGGCTGCAGCGGGAGATGGCGCGCCAGGAGCAGATCGACCGCGGCTGGGTGGACGAGCACGGCACCGTGATCGGCGCCGGCTTCAAGACCCCGTCGCAAGGGGCGGCCACCGGCTTGTGGGCCGCCACCTCGCCCCTCCTCGACGGCCGCGGAGGCCTCTATCTGGAGGACTGCGAGGTCGCCGCGGTCTCGGCTCCCGGCACGCCGATGGACGACGGCGGTGTCCGCCCGTACGCCGTCGATCCGCACGCGGCCGCACGGCTGTGGGAGCTGTCCCTCGCCGCGACCGGCGCCACGCCCGTACCCCGCGGGCGCGCGTGACGGCGTCGCCCATCGGTCCGCGGACGGGCGTACGGTACGGACGTCGGTCGGCTGTCGGCACCGTTCGCTAAGGTTCGCGCCCATGACCGAGAACACCGCCGGATCCTGGCCCGAACCTCCCCTCGCCGGTACCGAGGCGGCAGCCGTCCTCGGCGCACTCGAACGGCAGCGGGCGACCGTGGCGTGGAAGTGCTCCGGCCTGGACGCCTCCGGACTGCGCACCCGGCTCGGCACGTCCGACGTCACTCTGGGCGGGCTGCTCAAGCACCTGGCGCACGTCGAGGACAGCCACTTCGCCAGGCTGTGGCTCGGTACTCCCGTCGGCGCCCCCTGGGACGGCGTCGACTGGGACAGCACCCCCGACTGGGACTACCGCTCCGCCGCGGAGGACACCCCCGAGCAACTGCGGGCTCTGTGGCAGGACTCGGTCGCCCGCTCGCGCGCGGTCGTCGACGCGGCACTCCGCACAGGCGGGCTGGACCAGCTGGGCGCCTTCACCACCCGGGGCGGCGAACGCCCCAATCTCCGCCGCATCCTCCTCGACCTCGTCGAGGAGTACGCCCGCCATGCCGGTCACGCCGACCTCATCCGTGAGTCCGTCGACGGGCTCACGGGCGAGGACCCGCCGAGGTGACCTGACCAAGACGACGTGCTCAGCCGAAGGATCCGGGCGGTACGACCTGCACCTGGACCCGCACGGTGCGGCTGTGCGCGAAGTGCAGGTCGAACGGGATCCGGGTCTGCGTCCGCAGCGCGCGTCCGGCGGGCACCGTCACGTCGTTGGACATCGGCGTCATGTCCAGCGTCCCCCGGGCCGGTACACGCAAGCGGTCCGTGGGCGCCCGGTAGGCCGCGCCCCCGGTCGTCATCCGGTGCCGGCTCAGGGTGAGGCCGCCCGGCAGGGAGGGGGAGGTCACCGCGGTCAGTTCGTCCTGCACGGTGCCCCGGTTGGTGATGCGGAAGAAGGCCACGGTGTCGGGAGAGTCGCCCGTGGGCCGGAACACCCGGGCGTCGGAGACGATCAGGTCCGGTGGTGAACCGGCCTGCCCGAGCGCGGTCCAGGCGGACAGCGCGGCCAGGGCCGTCACACACGCCGCGATCGGTGCGGCGGCGGCGCGCGCGGACCGGCGCAGG
>NZ_WWIA01001064.1 GCF_009870065.1 Streptomyces sp. SID5785
GTGGACTTGCCGGAGCCGGACTCGCCGACCAGGCCGAGCGTCTCGCCGGGGTGCACGGCGAAGGAGACGCCCTTGAGCGCGTGCACCGCCTGCTTCCCGCGGCCGAAGACGACCGAGACGTCCGTCAGTTCCACCGCCGCTTCCCCCGCCGGTGCCGCCGACGCGGGTGCCTCGGACGCGGGTTCCCCGGACCCGCCGGACGCGGCGCCGTCGCCGGGTTCGGCGACCGTGAGCCGCGGGACGGCGGACAGCAGCCGCTCGGTGTACGCGTGACCGGGCCGCAGCAGCACGTCCTCGACGGGCCCCGTCTCCACGATCTCGCCCCGGTACATCACCGCGACCCGGTCGGCGAAGTCCGCGACGACGCCCATGTTGTGGGTGACCAGCAGGACCCCCGTGCCGGTCTCCGCCGCGAGCCGCCGCAGCAGGTCGAGGATCTCGGCCTGCACGGTCACGTCGAGCGCCGTGGTGGGCTCGTCGGCGATCAGCAGCGCCGGGTCGTTGGCGATGGCCATGGCGATGACGACGCGCTGGCGCTGACCGCCGGAGAGCTGGAACGGGTAGGCGCGCGCCCGCTGTTCGGGCTCGGGGATGCCGACGCGGCGCAGCAGGTCGACGGCGAGCACGGCCGCGTCCGCCGCGGACATCCGCCGGTGGTTGCGGATCACCTCGGCGATCTGCTTGCCGACCCGGGTGAGCGGGTCGAGGGCGGTGGCCGGTTCCTGGAACACCATGGACACGCGCGCACCGCGCAGCCGCGACAGCTCCTCCTCGTCCGCGCCGACGATGTCGGTGCCCGCGACGACGGCCGTGCCGGTGGCGCGCGCGTTGCCCGCGAGGAGCCCCATGGCGGCGAGCGCGACGGTGGACTTGCCGGAGCCGGACTCGCCGACCAGGGCGAGCGTCTCGCCCGGCGCGACGCTCAGGGAGACCCCGCGCACGGCCTCGACCGTGCCGGTCTCCGTGGTGAAGACGACGCCGAGATCGGCGAGGTCGAGGACGGTCTCCCCGGCGGCGGGCGCGGCCGGTCGTCGATCGGCGCTCATGCGCGTCCCCTCACGTCGAATGCGTCCCGGAGTCCGTCTCCGATCGCGTTGAACGCCCACACCACGAGGATGATGGCGAGGCCGGGCGGCACGATCAGCCACCAGTAGCCCGAGTAGGCGGCGGTCATGCCCGTCGAGAGCATCCCGCCCCAGTCGGTGGACGGGGGCTGGACGCCGAGCCCGAGGTAGGACACGTAGGCCACCAGCAGGATCGCGTCGGCGATCTGGAAGGTGGCGGCCACGATCACCGTCGACACCGAGTTCGGCAGGATGTGGCGGGTGATGGCGCGCGCGTGGCTGCCGCCGATCGCGCGCAGGGTGAGGACGAAGTCCCGGTTCTTCAGGGTCAGGGTCTCGGCGCGCACCAGCCGCGAGGGCACGAGCCAGGAGATGAGGCCGAGGATCACGACGAGGCCCGTCAGGTCCGGCGTCGTGATCGCGGAGACCACCAGCAGGATGAACAGGGCGGGGATGGCGATGCCCGCGTCCACCACGCGCATCATGACCGCGTCGACCCAGCCGCCCGCGTATCCGGCCGCGGCGCCCCACAGGGTGCCGATGACGGTGGCGAGGACACCGGCCGCGAGCCCGACGGTCAGCGACACCTTGCCGCCGAACATCAGCCGGCCCAGCTCGTCGTGGCCGACCGCGTCGGTGCCGAGCCAGTGGGAGCCGCTGGGCGACTGGTTGACCTGCTGGAGCAGCGTGTGCGTCTGGTCGGTGGAGTAGAGCAGCGGGCCCACGAAGCAGAACAGGACGAAGAGGACGACGACGCCGAGCCCCACCACGGCGAGGCGGTTGCGCAGGAAGCGGCGGACGGCGAGCCGGGTGCCGGACGCGGCCGGTGCGGACGCGGCCACCGGCCGGTCCGTGGAGGTGAGGGAGCTCATGACCGACCTGCCTTCACTCGGGGGTCGATGACGCGCTGCAGGACGTCGGCCAGGAGCGATCCGATCACCGTGGCGACCGAGATGACCAGGACACAGCCCAGGAGCACGGGATAGTCGGAGGCCTGGGCCGCGGTCCAGAACAGCAGGCCCATGCCCGGGTAGTTGAAGAGCTGCTCCACCACCAGCGCACCGCCGAACAGGACGGGCACGTAGTAGCCGAGCATGGCGACCACCGGGGTCAGTGAGTTGCGCAGGACGTGCCGGGTCAGGACCGCCCGGGGGCGGGCGCCGCCGGCCCGGGCCGTGCGCACGTAGTCCTCCGTCAGGTTCTCCAGGGTCGCCGAGCGCATGTAGCGGCTGAAGACGGCGACCATCGTGGCCGCGCCCGCCACCACCGGCAGCACCAGGCCCTGGGGGTGCGACAGGACGGCGCCGACGCTGTTGCCCTGCGGCGCCTGCGCCGGGAACCAGGGCAGCACCTGGCTGAAGACGAGGACCAGGATCAGGCCGAGGAAGTACACGGGCGTGGAGTACGCGATGAAGCTGAGCGTGGTGATGACGTAGTCGACCGGCTTGTTGCGGCGCACGGCCTGCCACACGCCGAGCGGCACCGCGAACAGCAGGCCGATCGCCGCCGAGAGCACCGTCAGCAGCAGCGTCTTCGGCAGCCGCTCGGTGATCAGCTGCGAGACCGGCTCGTTGAGCGTGTACGACATGCCGAGATCGCCGTGGACCAGCTGGTTCAGGTAGTACACGTACTGAACCGGCAGCGGCTTGTCGAGGCCCTGCTCGTGGTTGAACGCGGTGATCTGCGCGGCCGTGGCCTGCGGCCCGAGGATGCCGCGGGCGGGCCCCCCGGGAAGGGCGTGCAGCAGGCAGAACACCACGACGGTCACGAGGAGGACCACCGCCAGGGCCTGCAGCACCCGCCTGATCAGGAAGGAGTATGTACTCATGGCTTTCCGGGGGACGGAGGAGGGACGGGGCACCTGCGGGTGAGTCGCACCGGTCGCGCGCTCACGTGGTCCACGCCCACATCGCGGGGTGGAAGTTGGCGAGGGAGTCCTGGGCGAACCCGCCGAGCCCGTCCCTGATCACCGAGACCTGGTAGTCGGGCTCGGGGAGCCAGACCACGGGCAGGTCCTCGGCGAGCGCCGTGCCGTACGCCGGCATCGCGTCGGGGGACGAGGAGGTGGTCGTCCGGTCGATCAGCCGGTCCACCGCCGGGTTGGAGTAGCTGCCGAAGTTGGAGCCGCCGCCGCTCGCGAACAGGGCGTCACCGCTCGGGTAGGCGGGGAAGTACCAGCTGCCCGCGCTGCCGAAGAAGGACAGCTGCCACGAGCAGCCGGGATCCTTCTCCTTGCACTGCCCGGTCTGCGAGAGCACCGAGTTGACCGGTGCCGTCCTGATGCCGAAGTCGATGCCGGACTCCTCGAAGGAGGACTGCAGCGCACTCATCATGTTGTCCGTCTCCGTGGAGCCGGACTGCGCGAGCACCTGCATCCGGAACGCGGTGCCCCGCGCGACGCCCTCGCCGCAGTGCCCCGCGCCCTCGCCGGGCGACGTGCACACCATGGTGCCGTCCTTCATCGTCCAGCCGTGGCCGGTGAGCAGCTTGCGGGCCCGGGCGGGGGAGTACGGGTAGGGCTCGGACTTCTGCCGGTCCGACAGGAACGCGGACGACTGCCCCTGCGGCACGGGCCCGAAGGTGGGGACCGCCGTGCCGTTGAAGAGCACCTCGGACAGGGTCTTCTGGTCGACGGACATCTGGACGGCCTGCCGGGCGTACAGCTGCCGGAAGACCGCGCCCATCTGCGGGTTGTTGAAGTTGTACGGCATGTACGTGACGGCCCAGCCGGACCAGCGCTGCACGTGGTACCCGAGGTCCGTGAACGACTTCTTGATCCCGAGGTCCGAGGCCCTGATGTAGCCGTAGTCGACCGTCCCGGCCCGCAGCGCGTTCTCCTCGGCGGCGACCGTGGTGAACGACAGCAGGTTGATCTGCCTGACGTGGGCGGCGCCCTGCCCGTCGTACTTCTCGTTCTCGGTGAGCTCGACCCGGCCGGACGTGGAGAAGGACTTGAGGGTGTACGGGCCGCTGACGGTCTTCCACAGCGGGTCGCTCGCGTAGCGGGAGATCTTCTTGCCCGCGTCGATCAGGTACGTCCAGACCTTCCTGGCGCCCGGGGTCGTCCGGTCGAGGTCGGAGACCTTCCCCGCGTCACCGGTCTTGTCCCACACGTGCTGCGGCATCGGGCGGATGATGCTCAGCTCGTTGGCGAGCATCCACTGCCGGTTGTAGGCACGGTCGAACTTCAGCGTGAAGTGCCGGTCGTCGATCGTCCTGAACGACGTCCAGGTGTCGGGGGCCTTGCCCGGGCTGTAGCTGGCCCACGACTTCTTGTTCGCCCGCACCAGGTTGAACCAGAACTCGACGTCCCGGGAGGTGACCGGCTCGCCGTCGCTCCAGTGCCGGTCGCCGAGGGTGACGGTGACGCTCTTGTTGTCCGCGGCGAACTCGGCGTCCGTCGCGAGCGAGTTGTCCTTGTTCCAGCCGATCTTTCCCGCGGAGCCGTCATAGGCGATCAGCGGCTCCCACAGGACCTGGGATATCGACGCGTTGTTCGTGTTCAGGTGGCCGGGCGTCCCGATCGGCACGATCCAGTTCGGGGTGAAGTTCGCCGGCAGGGCGTAGTTGATCTCGTTCTTCGAACCGGCCGGAGCCGCGATGCCGCCCGTGCAGCCACTGAGCAGCACGCCCACGGCCGCGCAGGCGCCGACGGCGAGCGCCCGGCGTCGGCGCGACGCTGTGCGAGCAGGGGACATGGATCTCCTCCAGGGGCAGGGGGCGGGCACGGGCCGGCGCGGCGAACTGCGTGCAGAGGTCAGCTAACGCCTGCCACGACGTCGCGTAAACAAAGTTCTGTAACAAGTAAGTATCTCCGTTTATGAAAAAAGTCCGGAGGCCCACAAGCCCGGAATCACCGGGTGAAAGGCCATTCACGGGACGCCGGATCAGGCGTACTGTCTCCACGGATCGCCCCTGCGGAAGTAAGCACGGAGATGAACGAAATAAGTACGCGAGGCCGGCGGCCCGCCGGCACCTCGACCCTCGCCGCGCGCGCCCTCGAGCTCATCGCCTCCGGCCGCGCCACCTCCCGCGCCCAGCTCGCCGAACTGCTCGGCGCCGCCGCCTCCAGCGTCTCGGTGGCCGTGTCCCAGCTCGTCATGCACGGACTCGTCGCCGAGGAGGGCACCCAGTCCTCCACCGGCGGCCGCCCCCGCAAGGTGCTCCGGCTCGGCGGCCAGGACGAGTACGCACTCGCCGCCGACCTCGGCGGCCGGCACGCCCGCATCGGCGTCGTCCTGCCCGGCGGCGAGCTCCGCGACGTCTCCACCGTCCCGCTCGTGATCGCCGACGGGCCGCAGGCCGCCCTCACCCGGCTCGCCGCCACCCTCGACGCACTCGTCGAACGGCACGGCCGCTCACGGCTGCGCGGCGTCGGCCTCTCACTGCCCGGCCCCGTCGACACCGCCACCGGACGCGTCGTCCAGCCCTCCCGCATGCCGGGATGGAACCGCTTCCCCGTCGAGTCCTGGCTCGCCGAGCACTTCGCGGTCCCCGCCGTCGCCGACAACGACGCCAACTGCATGGCCGTCGGCGAGCACACCGCGCGCAAGGGCCGCCACCAGCAGGTGATCATGGTCAAGACGGGCACCGCCATCGGCGCGGCCGCCCTCGTCGACGGCCGCCTCTACCGCGGCGGCACCGGCGCGGCCGGCGAGATCACCCACATCCGCATCACCCACGGCGACCACATGCCCTGCTCCTGCGGCAACACCGACTGCCTCGAGACCGTCGCCTCCGGCGCCGCCCTCGTACGGGTGCTGCGCGACGAAGGCGTCGACGTCACCACCGCCGAGGACGTCGTCCGGCTCGCCACCGACGCCCACCCCGAGGCCAACCGCGCCGTCCGCCGGGCCGGCGACTACCTCGGCCAGGTCCTCGCCGCCAACGTCAACTTCTTCAACCCCGACGCCGTCTACCTCGGCGGCATCCTCTCCACCGTCGAACCGTTCGTCGCCGCCGTCCGCAGCCAGCTCTACGAGAGCTGCCACCCGCTGGTCACCGAACACCTCGCCATCGAACGCGCCGTCCTCGGCGCCGACGCCGGACTCCTCGGCGCCGGGCAGTTCGCCCTCCAGCGGGCCCTCGCCCACGCCCTGCACCAGGTCGGCGGCGCCCAGCTCGACCCGGACCGGCTCCGGACCCCCGCCCCCTGACCGGATCGCACCCCCTCACCCGGTCCCATCCCATCCGGCCGTACTTCACCCGCACGAACGAGGAACCATGCCCCACCCCAG
>NZ_WWIA01001065.1 GCF_009870065.1 Streptomyces sp. SID5785
CCGCGGGCGGGCGGCCGCCCCGAAGGACGGCCCGCGCTCCGCCGAGAGCCTCGTCGCGTGTTCCCGGCTGATCGTCGAGGGCCGGGTCGAGCGGGTGGATCCGGTTCCGGGCACGGACCAAGACCGGATCACCCTGCGGGTCACCCACACCTACAAGCCCCGCTCGGGCGGCGCGCCCACCGTCACCTTCCCGGTGGACCAAGGTCTCGCGCCCGGCGCCGCCGTCGGCGACCGGCCGCTGGTGAGCATTCCCGAGGGCGCGCAGGAGCCGGACACCTGGGCGCTCGGCGCCGAGCGCACCCGGCTGCGCACCCGGATCGTGACGGCCCTGCCCCGCGCGGCGGACCTGCCCTGCAACGCGGGGCAGGACGGCTGACCCGGCGCCGGAACGGCACGCGGAGACCTCACGGGAACCGGCACGCGGAAGGGGCGGGTGCCACCGGCACCCGCCCCTCCTGTCCGCTGCCTCAGGTCGCCCCGGGCGTCACGGCGTGACCTTCTCGATCCGCACGTTGCCGACGCCCGCGGGCACCCCGCGCTCGTTCAGCAGCTGCACCTGGCCGAAGAACTCGCGGCCCTCCGGCGCGGCGGCCGCGGCCGTGACCTCGGCGGAGACGTCCGTGGACGCGCCGTTGGCCAGGTCCACGGGCGACGCGTCGTCGACCTTCACGGTGCCGAGCGACGCCGAGTAGAAGACGTCGACGTAGTCGTACTCGGTCGAGCCGGACGGCACCGAGTACCCCGCCACCTCCACCGTGTACGTCCCGGCGGCCGGCTTCGCGATGCTCACCGACTCCTCGGAGTCGCCGTCGGCGGACTGGGCGACCTGGTTGCCGTCCTTGTCGTAGACGGTGAGGTCGAGGTCGGCGGCCTGGTCGGAGACGTTGCCGATGCTGACGTCGAGCTTCTCCGCGCCCTCGGGCACCTCGACCGTCGTCGTCTGCGTGTCACCGCTCTGGATGGTGGGACGCGTCGACTTCGACGAGCCGAGCGGACCGCCCTGGAGCTTGCCCCCGTCGATGGCGGCGAAGTTGTTCGTCACCTTCCACGCGACCGCGGCCGGCGTGCCGACCTTCGCCTCGGGCAGCGTCTGCACGGCCGGGTCGAACGCGGCGCCGAGCGCGGCGACGTCCAGCGTGTACGGGTTGTCGAGCAGCGGCGACGTCCGGCGCGCCTCGACCTCGATCTCCCAGACACCGGCCTGCGGGTCCGCGTACGAACGCAGGTCCGGGCGGCAGGTGTTGGCCGGGTTCTCGTAGTTCGGGTAGCAGCTCGGCGTGGACGTGTCGTCGACCGGGACGCCGTAGGGGTGGATGGAGATGAAGCGCGTCTGGCTCTTGTCCTTCAGACCGCTCATGGCGACCTGGAGGGACTTGGCGCCCTCGGGCACGGTCACGAAGTACGACGTGACGCTGTTGCGCTGCACCGAGCCCTTGGCCCGGAACGCGTAGCCGGGCTTCGCCAGCGGCGAGGAGACGACGACGGTCGCGAGGACCTGCTGGTCGACGCCCTGGGTCCGCGGGTCGTCGACGCGCAGGATCGCGCTGCTGACACCGGCGGACCGCGGCGCGGCCTGGACCTTCACCGTGACCGGCTTGTTCAGCGGCAGGAACACGTAGCCGTGGCCGACGACCTTGAAGGTGTTGCCCGCGTTGTTCCGGAGCGAGACGCGGTGCAGGACCGGCTGCGCGGAGCCCGAGGTGCGGGTCACCGTGACGTCGTAGGTCTTCTTCTGACCGGCCTTCAGACCGCCCTCGCGGTCGTAGATCCCGGTGCCGAAGCCCGGGGTCTCGAGCGCGTCGTCGATCGCGGTGTCGACCGGCGCCTTGACCGTGTAGGTGTGCGCGGAAGCGCCCTTGCGCAGGGACTTCCAGGCGTCGACGATGTCGATCAGACCGGAGCCCTCGGCGTACGCCTGCTCGCCGCTGATGTGCCGGGCGGTCGAGGTGAGCGCGGTGCGCAGCTTCGCCGGGGTCAGGTCGAGGTGGCGCTGCTTGGCGGCCGAGATCAGCAGCGCGGAGGCGCCGGCGGCCTGCGGGGAGGCCATCGAGGTGCCCTGCAGCATGGAGTAGCCGGCCGGCAGACCGTAGCCCGCCTCGGCGACCGGTGCGCCCGGCAGCCAGGTCTGGGTGGTGTTGATGGCCGCGCCCGGCGCGGTGATGGTCGGCGTGAAGCCGCCGTCCTCACGCGGACCGCGCGAGGAGAAGGGCATCATCGCGTACGACTTCCTGACCTCGGAGCCGTAGTTGGCGGCCCACGTGTCCTTGGAGATCGAGGCGCCCACGGACAGGACCTTGTCGGCGAGGCCGGGGTCGCCGATGGTGTTGGCGCCGGGGCCGGAGTTGCCGGCCGAGATGACGAGCTGGACGCCGTACTCGTCGATGAGCCGCGTGTACAGCTCGGAGCGGGCGTTGTTGCCGTCGTTGAGCGCCGGCAGGCCGCCGATCGACATGTTGACGATGTCGACGCCGCGCTTCGTGACGAGGTCGATCATGCCCTCGGTCAGCGCGACGTTGGTGCAGCCGCCGCTCCAGGTGCAGGCACGCGAGGAGACGATCTTGGCGCCGGGGGCGGCGCCGTTCATCTTCTTGTTGCCGAACAGCGAGTTGGCCGCCGTGATGCCCGCGACGTGCGTGCCGTGCTCGGACTCGATGACACCGATGTTGACGAAGTCGACCTTCTTGCCGACCCAGTCGCCGCCGTACGGGTCCATCGGGACGTCCTTGCGGATCTCCACGACGAAGGGCTGGCGCTCGACGACGTCGGTGGACGGGTCGTCCTTGCCGAAGTAGCCGACCTGGTAGCCGTCCTTGTAGGGCTTCATCGGGGTGTCGTCCGTGAAGTCGCCGTTGTCGTTCACGTCGACCGTGACGGTGCCCTTGGCGGCGTCGTACAGCACGCCCCACACATCGGTGGTGTCGCCGTCGCGGTTCGCGTCGCCCTTGGCGTCGCCGCCCGCGGTGTCCTTCTCGGCGAAGGTGCTGAACCCGTAGGTGCCCGCGGCGGCCTTGTAGGTGCGGCCGTCGACGCTGAAGGTCGGGCCGGTCACCGAGGTGACCATGGGGCGCCAGGTGCGGTCGCCGTCCACGATCGGGTCGGTGGAGGTGACCCAGTCGACGATCTTGCGCTCGCCCGTGGTGGTCTTCTGCAGCGCGGGGTGGCCGAGGTCGACGCCGGAGTCGAGGATGCCGATGGTGACCCCGCGGCCGTCGGCCTTCGGGTTGTCCTTCACGAAGTCGACCGCACCCGTCTCGAAGGACGGGTTGTACGGGTTCTTCGCGGGGGTGTTCCTGCCGGGGCCGGACTCCTTGTGCCGCGTCGCGCTCCTGGCGCCCTCGGCGGTGTCGCCGGCCGGCGTCGGGTCGTCGAGCGCGATCTCCTGGCGGAGGTCGATGCCGTGCACCGAGTCGAGCTTCTCGGCGGCCTTGATGGCGCTCGCGGCCCGGCCGGTCGGCAGCGTGGCCCGCACGTAGCCGAGCTTGTCGTAGGTACGGCCGACGGAGCCGCCCTCGACCGCGTCGAGCTGCCGGGACACGGCCTCCGTCTGCCCGGGCGCGGTGGCGACCATGACGGTGACGTTCTTCTGGCCGTCGGCCCGCGCGTCGGCGAGCAGTTCCGCGTCGTGGGCGCCGAGCTTGTCGCTCGACGCCTTGACGGCGGGGTCGGCGGCCGGGGAGTCGGCGGCGAGGGCCATGGGTACGGGCCCGGCCGCGGTGAGCGCAGCCACGAGGCCGGCCGCGGCCGCGAGCCGGGCCGCGCGTCTCGCACCGGATATCGGTGCGCGCTGGGGATCGGGGGTCATCAGCATCCCTGGGTGAGATCGAAGGGATCCGGAATTCGGTGCCGGATGACCGCTCAGCTTTACGTAAGTGACCACAGTTTGGGGAGAGTTGCCCGAGACGGTTCGACGCCATGGCGGAGACCCGCCATACGTCAGCGGGCGCAAACGCGGACAAGCCGCCTGTACCCGTCGGCCTGCGCATCCCCGTGCGCGAGCGCCGCATTGGTTCTAGCGTCGGGGGATGCAGAAAGAGCTGCGGGTGGCGGCCTACGCCCTGTGCGTACGGGACGGACGGATCCTGCTGGCCCGCTGGGTCGCCGGTGACGGCAGCAAGCGCTGGACCCTGCCCGGCGGCGGCATGGACCACGGCGAGGACCCGTACGACACGGTGATCCGCGAGGTGGCGGAGGAGACCGGCTACGTGTTCGCGCCCGGCGACCTGCTCGGCGTGCACTCCGTGCTGCGCCGCTACCCGCGCAAGCTCGGCAAGGTCGCCGACTTCCACGGGCTGCGCCTCGTCTACGCGGGCGAGATCACCGGCGGCGAGCTGCGCCACGAGGAGAACGGCTCCACGGACATGGCCGCCTGGCACGACCTCGACGCCGTCGCCCGGCTGCCGCGCGTGGAGCTCGTCGACGTCGGGCTCGAACTGTGGAGCGAGCGCCCGGCCGCCGGGCACGTCGTTCCCCGCGAGGTGAACACAGAGTGACGGCGGGGCTGCCCGCCCCGCACCCCCGCGCGACGAATCGGCGTCGCCGTGCCCGCGCGGGCCACCCCCGCTGATCCACGTACGGTGATCGGCGCTGCGCGTTGCGTCGCCGTTCACGCGCAGGCCATCCCCGGTGCCAAGCATCCAGTGAGGCAGGACCGTCCGGTCCTGGACCGCACTGACGCCGCGTTCGCACCAGGGGAGATCGCGCCATGCCGCGCACACGCTCTGTCACGCAAGCCGCCTCCGCAGCAGCAGCCGCCGCCCGTCTCGACCGCCGGACGTTCCTGGCCGCCACCGGCGCCGCCGGCCTGAC
>NZ_WWIA01001066.1 GCF_009870065.1 Streptomyces sp. SID5785
GGGGCCGGCGCGGGTGCCGGGGCCGGTGCAGGCGCCGACACCGGTGCGGGTGCCGGGGCCCTGTAAGCGGACTCGACGCGGACGGCCCGAGCCGGGGTGGCCAGTGCCCGGGCGGCCACGGCCCCGGACAACCTGAGCCCCGGGCGGGCCAAGCCCTGGGTGGACCGGACCCCCGGGCGGCCCGAACCCCGGGCGGCCCGAGCCCTGGCGGGCCGAGTTCGATGAGGGCGGCTCGCCCCCGCGCAGGTCACGCGGACGGGTCTCCCGGGAGGCCGGTTCGGGCGGGGCGTGCTATCCCGGTAGGACGCAGGAAAACGAGGGGGGCACGCCTGTCGGCGAGGGTCGGTCGCGTCCGGCCCACCGGCCTCACTGAGTGGAGGAACCACTCATGACTCCGTTCCCGAACGCACTCGCCGTCGACTTCACCGGCGGTCTGAACGACGCCTGGTCGAAAGTCGCCCAGTTCGTGCCCAAACTGATCGGCTTCCTGGTCGTCCTGGCCATCGGCTGGTTCGTCTCGAAGCTGATCGCCCGCGTGCTGGACAGGGTGCTGCGCAAGGTGGGCTCGGAGAAGCTCGCCGAGCGGGCCGGTGCGGCCAAGATGCTCGAAGGGTCGAAGTACGACACCACCGGCATCGTCTGCAAGGTCGTGTACTACGCCCTGCTGCTGATCACGCTGCAGCTGGGCTTCGGCGTCTTCGGGAGCAACCCGGTCTCCACGATGCTCAACGGCATCGTCGCCTGGATCCCGCGCGGCATCGTCGCGATCGTGCTGATCGTGGTCGCCATGGCCGTCGCCAACATCGTCCGGGACATCGTCACCAACGCCCTGAGCTCGGTCTCGTACGGCAAGACCATCGGCACCGCCGTGTGGGCCTGCATCGTGGCCCTCGGCCTGATCGCCGCCCTCGGCCAGGCCGGTATCGCGACGTCCGTCACGCAGCCGGTGCTCTACGCGGCCCTCGCGGCCGGGGCCGGTGTCGTGATCGTCGGCGTCGGCGGCGGGCTCATCGGCCCGATGCGGCAGCGCTGGGAGCGCATGCTGAACAAGGCCGAGGAGGAGACGATGAAGGCGCGTGGCGGCAACGTCGGCGCGTACCAGGCCGGACGCGAGGACGCCCTGACGAACCAGCCGGTGCAGGAGCGGGAGGGGCACGGGCCCATGACCGGCGGCACCGGGGACGACCGGTTCCAGTAGGCCGTTCCCGTACGCAGCCGGGCCCCGTGCGTGGCTCAGCAGTCGGCGAGACGTCCGTACAGGTCGTCGTCACCGAGCAGGTCGTGCCGCTTCACCAGCCAGCTGATGGCGGTGAGGCGGCACACCGCGTAGTCGTGCCCGACGGGTTCGCGCCAGTCCGTCTCCTCGAGCGCGTCGAGGAAGCCCAGGGCGTAGTCGGCGAGGAGGCCGGCGTCCGGGGCCGTCGGGACGAGGGCGGGGCCGGACGCCTCCAGGCGGTCGCGGATCTCCGACACGTGCTGGTCGACCGCGGCCGTGAAGGCGGGCTCGAAGGCGAACTCGGCGAAGCGTGGGCCGTACGCCTCGCTGACCCGGGCAAGAGGGGACATTCCTCCAACGTACGGGCGGGGCACGCGCCTGAGGAGGGACCTATGGCGTGCCGTTGGTCACCAACGTGGTCACCGAAGTGCTCACCGAAGTGGTCGCCAAAGAGGTCACCAACGTGCTCACCAACGTGGTGACCAACGTGGCCACCAGAGCTACGCCCGCAGGAACGCCAGCACCGCGAGCACCCGGCGGTGGGTGTCGCCCGCCTGCGGCAGGTCGAGCTTGGTCAGGATGCTGCCGATGTGCTTGCCGACGGCGGCCTCGGAGACGACGAGCGCCCGGGCGATCGCCGCGTTCGACCGGCCCTGTGCCATCTCGGCGAGCACCTCGCGCTCGCGCGGGGTGAGTCGCTCCAGCGGGTCGCGGCGCCGGCGCAGCAGCTGCCGGACGACCTCGGGGTCGACCACCGTGCCGCCCGCCGCGACCGAGGCGAGCGCGTCGAGGAACTCCTCGACGTGCCCGACCCGGTCCTTGAGCAGATAGCCGACGCCGGTGCCGTCGCCCGAGTCCAGGAGGTCGGCCGCGTACGCGCGCTGCACGTACTGGCTGAGGACGAGCACCGGCAGACCCGGCTGTCCGGCGCGCAGCCGCAGCGCGGCCCGCAACCCCTCGTCCTGGTGGTCCGGCGGCATGCGCACGTCCGTCACGACGAGGTCCGGGGTGTGCTCGCCGACGGCCCGCAGCAGGGCGGGGGCGTCGCCGACGGCGGCCGTCACCTCGTGGCCGCCGCGCGCGATCAGCCCGATCAGGCCCTCGCGCAGCAGGACGCTGTCCTCGGCCAGGACTATCCGCAGGGGACGGGGGTCAGCGGGCACGGCAGCTCCACACGCAGGAGGGTCGGACCGCCGGGCGGGCTGGTCAGGGTCAGTCTGCCACCGAGGACGGCGACCCGGTCGGCGAGTCCGGTGAGACCGGTGCCCGCGGCCGGGTCGGCGCCGCCGCGCCCGTCGTCCCGTACGACGAGGACGAGGCGGTCCGCGTCGTGACGGCCGGTGATCTCGGCGTGCGCGGCGCCGCTGTGCCGGGCGATGTTCGCGAGGGCCTCGGCCGCGACGAACCAGGCGGCGGACTCGACGGCGCGGGGCGGGCGTCCGGGCAGGTCGAGACGGACGTCGACGGGGACGGGGGAGCGGTCGGCGGCGTCGGTGAGCGCGGCGGCGAGACCGTAGTCCGTGAGGACCTGCGGGTGGATGCCGTGGATGAGCGCGCGCAGTTCCGACAGGGTCTGCTCGGCCTCGTGCTGGGCGCGGGCGAGCTGCGCGGCGAGCGGGCCGTCGGGCGGTGCGTCCAGGCGGGCCAGGCCGAGCGCCATGGTGAGGGCGACGAGCCGCTGCTGCGCGCCGTCGTGCAGGTCGCGCTCGATGCGGCGGCGCTCGGCCTCGAAGGCGTCGACGAGCCGGGCCCGTGACCGGGTCAACTCCACGACCCGGGCGTCGAGTTCCGCGGTGGGTGTCGTCAGGAGCAGCCGGGCCAGGGCGGCGCGGGCCGCTCCGGCGAGGGACAGCAGGACGGCGCCGAGGGCGAGGAGCAGCAGCCCGAGCAGTGCGCTCGCCCAGGCGCCGGGCCAGGACGTGACCGTCCACAGCTTCACCACCCGGGCCTCCTGCCCGTCCCCGGCGACGGCCATGGTCAGCGGGGTGGCCAGCACGGCGGCGGGCAGGACCAGGGTGACGGCGAGGGCGAGCGCGTCGAGCGGCCACAGCACGGTCGCGAACAGCAGGGCGTGACCGAGCTCGCGCCAGGTGGCCCGCTCCCTGACCCGGGTACGCAGCCAGCCCCAGGGGCCGGGGGCGTGGGGCGTGCCGTGCGGGTCGGGTGGTACCGGGCGCGGGTCGACGAGCCGCAGCCGGCGCCGCTCCAGCGCGGCGACGGGCAGCCCGGCGAGCGCGACCGCGGCCAGCAGCGGCAGTCCGACGAGGACGAGCGCGAGCACGCCGCCCGCGACGGCGGTGACCAGCAGCGCGAGCAGCGTGAGCGCACCGCACAGGACGCCGGTGCCCAGGTATGCGGCCGCGCGCCAGGGCGGGGTCGGCAGGCGGCGCGGCGCGGGCGGCGGAGGTGTCGGGGGCGGCATGCGTGCACGGTAGGCGAGGCGGTGACGGGGCGGCCATCGGGCAGGAGGGGGCACCGGGGTAGGGCCTGCCCTACCCCGGGTCTCACCCCTGCGTGACTGTGCGGACGGCGCCGGTGCGGTGTCGTGGAGCCATGACGCGAACGGGTACGCAGACGAGGGTCACGGCCGACGACGGTGCGGGGTGCTGAGGGTGCTGAGGGTGGTGGGGCGGGGGCTGCGGGCGCGGTGGACCTCGTTCGTCGGGTGTTTCGTCGCGGTCGCGCTCGGGGTGGCGCTCACGGCCGCCCTGGGTCTCGCGCTGGACGCCACGGGCCGGGAGCCGGAGCGGCGGCCCGCGCGGTTCGCGGCGGCGGACGTCGTCGTGCGCGGCGCCGACGAGCTGCGGCTCGCGACGCCGCACGGCACCGAGCGGCGCACGCTGGACCGGCCGCGGCCGCTGCCGGCCGCGCTGGCAGGGGAGTTGAGGGAGCTCGGCACGGTCGTCGAGGACCGGTCGTTCGCGGTGGCCGTGCGGGGCGAGCCGGTCGCCGGGCACCCGTGGTCGACGGCGGCGCTCGGGGCGTACGCGCTGCGGCAGGGCCGTGCGCCGCGCACCGACGCCGAGGCGGTCGTCGCGGGCGTCGGGGCGCGGCTCGGGCAGCGGCTCGCGACGTCGCGCGGCACGGTCACGGTGGTGGGGGTGGCGCGGGCGCCGCGGCCGTTCGAGCGGGCGCTGTTCGTCACGGACCGCCGGGCCCGCGCACTCGCGCCCGTACTGCGTCAGCTGGCGGTGGACGCGGCGCCCGGCGCCGTGCGGGAGGTCGTGCGGCGCCACCCCGGGGCGCAGACGCTGACCGGGGACGCGCGGCGCGCGGCGGACCCGGCGCGGGAGGGGGACCGGGAGGCGGTGACCGCGCTGACGGCCCTGTTCGGGACGGCCGCCGGGGTCACCGGCTTCGTGTCGGTGTTCGTCGTGGCGTCGACGTTCGCGTACGCGGTGGTGCAACGGCGCCGGGAGTTCGGCCTGTTGCGCACGATCGGCACGACCGCGGGGCAGCTGCGGCGGGCGGTGGTCGCGGAGGCGCTGCTCGTCGGCGCCGCGGCGGCCGCCACCGGATGTGTGCTCGGCGCCCGGGCCGCGCCGTGGCTGGGCCGGTGGACGGTCGCGCACGGGCTCGCCCCCGACTGGTTCGCCGTCCGCACCGGGCAGGCGGTCTGGCCGTACCACCTGGCGTTCTGGAGCGGGCTCGGCGTCGCGCTCGCCGGTGCCGCCGCGGCCTCCTGGCGGGCCGGCCGGACCGGGCCCCTGGAGGTGCTGCGCGAGGCGGCGGCCGACGGCCGGGTCATGACCTGGCCGCGGCGGGCCGGTGCGGCGGCGCTGCTCCTCATCGCGGCCGTGACGCTCGTCGCCGCGCTGCACGGCGACCCGGGCGAACTGCTGCACCGCAAGACGTACCTCACCCGCCCGATGCTGCTCGTCGCCGCGGCCGCGCTCGCCGCCCCCGCGCTGCTGCGTCCGGTGCTGCGGCTGCTGAC
>NZ_WWIA01001067.1 GCF_009870065.1 Streptomyces sp. SID5785
CGAACAGGGCCCGGATCACAGGCGCGTGACGTCCAGGTCGCCGTCCGCGTACTGCTTGCGCAGCACCTTCTTGTCGAACTTGCCGACGCTCGTCTTCGGGACGGTCGGCACGATGCTCCAGCGCTCGGGCAGCTGCCACTTCGCGACCTTCTCGGCGAGGAACGTGCGCAGCGTCTCGAAGTCCGCCGTCGCCCCCTCCTTCAGCACGACGGTGGCCAGCGGCCGCTCGCCCCACTTCTCGTCGGGGACTGCGACGACGGCGGCTTCGGCGACATCGGGGTGGGACATCAGCGCGTTCTCGAGGTCGACGCTGGAGATCCACTCGCCACCGGACTTGATGACGTCCTTGGCGCGGTCGGTGAGCGTCAGGAAGCCGTCGGCGCTGATGGTGCCGACGTCGCCGGTCTTCAGCCAGCCGTCCTCGCTGAACTTGTCGGCCGGGCGCAGCGGTTCGGCGTCCGGGCCGTTGTAGTACGCGCCCGCGATCCAGGGCCCGCGCACCTCGAGCTCGCCCGCGGACTCGCCGTCCCAGGGCAGGTGCTCGCCGCCCGGGCCGGTCAGTCGCGCCTCGACGCCGGCCGGGAAGCGGCCCTGCGTGAGCCGGTACGCGAACTCCTCGTCGCTGCCCGCCTCCACCGAGGCCGGCGGCCGCGAGACGGTGCCGAGCGGGGAGGTCTCGGTCATGCCCCAGGCGTGGCAGACCCGCATGCCCAGGTCGTCGAAGGCCTTCATGAGCGAGGGCGGGCAGGCCGAGCCGCCGATGGTGACCTGGGTGAGCATCGAGACGTCACGCGGCTTGGCGGTGAGCTCGGCGAGCAGGCCCTGCCAGATGGTGGGGACGGCGGCGGCGTGGGTGGGGCGCTGGGCCTCGATCATCTCGGCCAGCGGCGCGGGCTGCAGGAAGCGGTCCGGCATCAGCATGTTCACGCCCGTCATGAACGTGGCGTGCGGCAGGCCCCACGCGTTCACATGGAACTGCGGCACGACGACCAGCGACGTGTCGGCGTCGGTCAGCCCCATCGACTGCGTCATGTTCACCTGCATCGAGTGCAGGTAGATCGAACGGTGCGAGTAGACGACACCCTTCGGATCGCCCGTCGTGCCGGACGTGTAACACATCGCGGCGGCCTGCCGCTCGTCCAGCTCCGGCCAGTCGTACGTGGTCGGCTTGGAGCCGATGAGCTCCTCGTACTCGTGCACACGCGCCCGCGCGCCCTCGAGCAGGGAACGGTCTCCGGGACCGGCGACCACGATGTGCTCGACCGAGGTGAATCCGGGCAGCAGCGGTGCGAGCAGCGGGAGCAGCGATCCGTTGACGATGATCACGCGGTCCGCGGCGTGGTTCACGATCCATGTCAGCTGCTCGGCGGGCAGCCGCAGGTTGAGCGTGTGGAGCACCGCGCCCATCGCGGGGGCGGCGAAGTAGGCCTCGACGTGCTCCGCGTTGTTCCACATCAGCGTCGCGACGCGGTCGTCGCCCCGGACACCGAGGTCGTCGTGGAGTGCGTGCGCGAGCTGGGCCGCGCGGGCGCCCGCCTCGGCGAACGAACGGCGGTGCGGCTCGCCCTCGCCCGTCCACGTGATGATCTGCGAGGTGCCGTGCACGCGTATCCCGTGATTCAGGATGCGGGTCACGGTCAGCGGTACGTCCTGCATCGTGCTCAGCACGGCGTCCTCCCGGTGGGCGCTACGGAGCAGTAGGGTTCTGCCGATTCTCACCACATACCACTCGGTATGTCACTAGTCCCGGGAATGATCGATCACTCGATCGGCGTACTGAACCGCTGATCAGGCCCGCACCGGGCCCAGCTCCGGGTCCTCCCGCAGCTTGCCGAGCGCCCGCGAGACCGCGCTCTTGACGGTCCCGACGGAGACTCCCAGCACCTCGGCCGTCTGCACCTCGCTCAGGTCCTCGTAGTAGCGCAGCACCACCATCGCCCGCTGCCGCGTGGGCAGCTTCATGATCGCCCGCCACATCGCGTCGTGCAGCGCCTGCTGCTCCGCCGGGTCCCCGGCCGGCACGACCGCCGGCTCCGGCAGCTCGTCGCAGACGTACTCGTCGACCTTGCGCTTGCGCCATTGGGACGTCCGCGTGTTGAGCAGAGCCCGGCGCACATAGCCGTCGAGCGCCCGGTGGTCCTCGATCCGGTCCCACGCGACGTACGTCTTGGCGAGCGCGGTCTGCAACAGGTCCTCGGCGTCACACGGGTTCGCGGTGAGCGACCGTGCCGTGCGCAGGAGCACCGGCTGGCGCGCCCGGACGTACGAAGCGAACGACGGATACGTCGTGTGCGCTGCGTGCGCTGCATGCGCTGCATGCGCCGAACGCGTCCTCGCGGGGGTACGCGGTGCGGGCTCCGATGCGCCGCTGCGAACGGGCGCCAGGGTTGCGGTCATGGCTCCACGCTATGAGCGCCCCCCATATCTTCGGATCGGCCGGAGGTCCCGAAGCGGCGTCCGCCTCAGGTTGTACGCGGGGTGGTAGCCCCACCTCCTGAAGGTGGAGGACGCGGTGAGGACCCTTGAGGGTTCAGCCCTGAGAGGCACCCCGGGCCGGAACCGTCCCGTGCCCGTCTCCGCGCCGGCTGCCCGGCCGGCGGCCCGCTCCCGGCGTCCGTCCCCCGTCGCACACGGGTCCCGCCCGCCGCACACGGCACTCACCCGTCCCGTCCCAGCACCAGGCCCGACGTCGGCACCCCGGTACCGGCCGTGACCAGCACCGTACCCGCGTCCGGCACCTGGTTCACCGCCATACCGCGCACCTGCCGGACGCCCTCCGCTATTCCGTTCATCCCGTGGAGGTAGGCCTCGCCCAGCTGCCCCCCGTGTGTGTTCAGCGGGAGCCGCTCCTCCGCGACGAACCCCGCGGCCTCGCCCGGGCCGCAGAAACCGAACTCCTCCAACTGCATCAGCACGAACGGCGTGAAGTGGTCGTACAGGATCCCCACGTCGATGTCCGAGGGCCGCACGCCGGCCGTCCGCCACAGCTGCCGTGCCACGACCCCCATCTCCGGCAGCCCCGACAGATCGTCCCGGTAGAAGCTCGTCATCTGCTCCTGGGAACGGCCCGCGCCCTGGGCCGCCGCCTCGATCACCACCGGTGCCCGGCGCAGGTCGCGGGCCCGCTCCGTACTCGTGACGACGATCGCCTGCCCGCCGTCCGTCTCCTGACAGCAGTCGAGCAGCCGCAGCGGCTCGACGATCCAGCGCGACGCGGCGTGGTCGGCGAGCGTGATCGGCTTGCCGTGGAAGTACGCCGCCGGATTCGTGGCCGCGTACTTCCGGTCGATCACCGCGACCTGCCCGAAGGCCTCCGGGGTCAGCCCGTACGTGTGCAGGTACCGCTGCGCCGCCATCGCCACCCAGGACGCCGGGGTGAGGAGCCCGAACGGCAGGGCCCAGCCGAGCGCCGCGCCCTCCGCCGACGGCTCTCGGTGCTGCACCCCCGAGCCGAAGCGGCGGCCCGAGCGCTCGTTGAACGCGCGGTAGCAGACGACCACCTCGGCGACCCCGCTCGCCACCGCGAGCGCCGCCTGCTGCACCGTGCCGCAGGCCGCTCCGCCTCCGTAGTGCACCCGGGAGAAGAACGAGAGCTCCCCCATCCCCGCCGCCTGCGCGACCGTGATCTCCGGGCTGGTGTCCATCGTGAACGTGACCATGCCGTCGACGTCGGCAGGGGAGAGGCCGGCGTCGTCGAGCGCCGCCTGCACGGCCTCCACCGCCAGCTTCAGCTCGCTGCGCCCCGAGTCCTTGGAGAACTCCGTGGCGCCGATGCCGACGATCGCCGCCCGTCCGCCGAGCCGGTCCTTCGACTGCACGCTCATGCCGGACTCCCCACGGCCGGGCTCCCCGCGGCCGGACCCGCCTCGGCCGCCGGCACCGTCACGGTCACGGTGCCGGTGACATGGCTGCCTATCCGGTTCTTCCCGACGACCTGGACGCGCGCGGTCCGCCCCCCGTCGCCGATCTCCACGTCGAGCACCGTGCCGGTCAGCACCATGGTGTCCCCCGGGTAGTTGGGCGCGCCCAGCCGGATGGCGACCTTGCGCAGCACGGCGGTGGGCCCGAAGTGATCCGTGATGTAGCGGCCCACCAGTCCGTTCGTCGTCAGGATGTTCATGAAGATGTCCGGGGATCCCTTCTGCCGGGCCAGCTCCGCGTCGTGGTGCACGTCCTGGTAGTCCCGCGACGCGATCGCCCCGGCGACGATCAAGGTCCGCGTCACCGGAATCTCCAGCGGCGGCAGCGCCTCTCCTGCCTTCATGACGTGCTCCCTTCGGTCGCCCCTCGCCCTGTCGCCGGCCCGGTCTCCGCTCGGGGTCCCGGGACCGCCGCGAGCAACGCGCCCAGTTCCTCCAGCAGTTCGCCGCCCGCGCCCAGATATCCGTCGATCTGCCGGCCCCAGAGGAAGTGCCGGTGCACCGGATGATCGAGGTCCGCCCCCATGCCGCCGTGCAGATGCTGACCCGCGTGCACGGCCCGCTTACCGCCCTCGGAGGCCCACCAGGCGGCGGTCAGCGCATGGCTCCGGTGCTCGAGCCCCGCGTCCCGACGCCAGGCCGCCTCGTACGACGTGACCTTGATCGACTCGATGTCCATATGGGCGTCCGCCGCCCGGAGTTGGACGCCCTGCTTGGCCGCGAGCGGGCGGCCGAACTGCTCCCGCCCGTTCGTGTACTCCACCGCTCTGGCCAGGGAGCCCGCGCACACCCCGGCCTGCAGTCCCGCGAACGCGATCCGCGCCGCCGCCAGCACGTCCCCGTACGCCTCGGGTCCGCCGATCCGCTCGGCCGGTGTTCCGTCGAGCACGAGCCGACCCGCGGACCAGGGCGCCGTCAGCTCGACCGGCTCACACCCCGCCTCGCCCGCCGAGACCATCCACAGGCTGTGGACAGGCTCCGGCGCTCCGCCTGCGGACCGAGTCCGGCGGCCCGCGCCCGATCCCGCTGTCTCGCCGGTCTCGCGGACCGCCACCAGGACCTGCGTCGCGTCCCGCAGCCAGGGCACCCAGGGCACCGTCCCGGTCAGGCGGGCTCGGGCACCGGGCCCGCCTGACGGGCCGGCCGCGTCAGGCCCGCCGTGATCGGAGATCACGATGCCACCCCGCGCCGGGAACGCCCCGGCAGCCACGGCCGAGCCGTCCCGCAGTCCGGGCAGCAGGCGCTCCCGCTGCGCGGGCGTGCCGTGCGCGGCCACCGCGAGCAGGCCGTACACACAGCTCGCCGCGAACGGCACCTGTGCCGTCGTCCTCCCCTGCTCCTCCAGCATCAGGACCAGGCCGAGCAGCCCGGTCTCCTCGACCGCCGCGGTCAGCCCCGCCCCGCTCAGCGCCTTCCACAGCTCGCCGTCGCTGTCCCCGCCCAGCCCGGCGAGGCGCTCCGGGGTGGACAGGTCGCCGAAGATCCGCGCGGCCAGCTCCCGCGCCGCCTCCTGCTCCGCCGTCGGTGTGAAGTCCATGTCACGCCTCACCCGCCTCGGCGGCCCGGAACACGGGGAGCTCCAACTCCTCGTCCATCACCTGGAATTCCAGCCGCACCGGCATCCCGATCCGCACCTTGTCGTACGGCACCCCCACCACGTTGCTCACGATGCGCACGCCCTCCGCCAACTCGACGAGCGCGACCGCGTACGGCGGGTCGAAGGCGGGGAAGGGCGGGTGGTGCATGACGACATAGCTGAACACCGTGCCCGTGCCCCGCGCCTCGACCGTGTCCCAGTCCTGCCCGCCGCAGGCGTTGCACCCCGGGAGCCAGGGGAAGCGGAGCGTCTCGCAGGTGCCGCAGCGCTGGATGAGCAGGCGGTGGTCCGCGACGCCGGCCCAGAAGCCCTCGTTGTCCCTGTTCACCACCGGCCGGGGGCGCAGCTTCTTCGGGGCGGGCGCCGCTGCGGGCGGGGCGCTCTTGCGTGGACTTTGGGCGGCCGGCGCGTACTTGAGGATGCGGAAGCGGTGTGTGCCGACGATCTCGCCGCCCACCCGGACGTCCATCCGCGTCGTCACGAAGTGGCCGGTGCCCAGCTTCGTCGTCTTCAGCGGTGACAAGGACTCGATCAGCGAGTCGTAGGTGATCGCGTCCCCCGGTCGCAACGGGCGCAGATACTCCTGCTCGCAGTCCGTGGCGACGACCGAGGTGTACCCCGCGCCGTCGAGCAGGGCGAACAGCTCGTCATGGGCCGGTGAGCGCCCCGCGAAACCGGAGAGCCCGGCCATCGTCCAGGCCTGCAGCATCGTCGGCGGCGCGATCGCGCCGGGGCCCTGGTACGCGGTGTTCGTGTCCCCCATCGCCTCGCACCAGTGCCGGATCATCGGCAGGTTGACCGGGTCCATGCCCTCGGCCGCCGTGGCCGCCACCCGCCCTTCGAAGGGCTTCAGCTCCTCGTCGGACAGCGCGCGCGGGTCCGCCGCCACCGCGCTCTCACCGGCCGCCGCTCCGAGGTCCGTACCGGCGCTCGCGCCCGGCTCCGGCCCCCGCGCCCTGGCCGTCACCGCTTGCCCCGCTTCATGCCGAGCCGCATCGAGGCCACGATCTCCCGCTGGACCTCGCTCACTCCGCCGCCGAACGTGTTGATCTGTGCCGCTCGGTTCATCCGCTCCAACTCCCCGTCCCCCACGGCGGTGTCACCGCCACCCGCTCCGAAGGCCCCGGGCGATCCGGCCCGCACCCATCCGGAGTCGCCCGCGATCTGCTGACATATTCGGTACACCTCAACCGCCGATTCGGTTCCCGCGAACTTCACGCCGCTGGCGTCCCCCGGGGCCAGTGAGCCCGCCCCCACGTCTCCCACCAGACGCCAGTTGAGCAGGCGTGTCGCCGCGAGCCGGGCGTGCGCCTCGGCCAGTCCCGAGCGCACCCAAGACGTGTCAATCCGGCGCTCGCCGGTCACCGGATCGGGTGTACGGGCGGCATCGGCGACCCGCTCGTAGAAGTCCTCGGCCTGCATGCCGATCGCGGCGAGGGCGACCCGCTCGTGATTGAGCTGGTTCGTGATCAGGCCCCAGCCGCCGTGCTCGGGGCCGACCAGGTTCGAGCCCGGGACGCGGATCCCGTCGTAGTACGTGGCGGTCGTGGTGAGTCCGCCGACGGTCTCGATCGGGGTCCAGGAGAACCCCGGTGCGTCGGTGGGGACGAGGACGATCGAGATGCCGCGGTGTTTCGGCGCGTCGGGGTCGGTGCGGCAGGCGAGCCAGATCCAGTCGGCGTTCTGGGCGTTCGAGGTGAAGACCTTCTGCCCGTCGATCAGCCAGTCCCCGCCTGCCTCGTCGCGGACCGCCCTGGTCCGCAGCGAGGCCAGGTCCGTGCCGGCGGACGGCTCGCTGTAGCCGATGGCGAAGACCAGCTCGCCGCTGAGGATCCGGGGCAGGAAGAAGGCCTTCTGCTCCTCGGTGCCGTACTTCATGAGGGTCGGGCCGACGGTGTTGAGCGTCACCATCGAGACCGGCGCACCCGCCCGGTACGCCTCGTCGAAGAACACGAACTGCTCGTCGGGGCCGCGCCCCTGCCCGCCGTACTCGACGGGCCAGCCCAGTCCGAGCAGGCCCGCGGCTCCCAGGCGCCGCAGCACCCGGCGCTGGCCCGCGAGGTCACCGGCGGCGGGCGGGCCGTCCGGCATGGCCGTGCGGAAGTGTTCGCGCAGTTCGGCGCGCAGCTCGCGCTGGCGCTCGGTGGGGGCGAGGTGCACGGCGGCGGCCCTCCCGGACCTCGTACGAACAAGGGTTTCTGACTGTCCGTCAGATACGGTCGGGTGTCAAGGGATCAACCACCCTGCCGCGTTCGCCCCCACCGGCTTCCCGCTCACCGCCACCACACCCCCGCACCCGGGCCCGGACCCGGGCCCGCCCGGACACGCCTGCGCGGCGGCGCCGAAGGCACCGCCGCGCAGCTGTCACGCACCCCACGAGACGCCCCTGCCGGGCAGGGGCCGGGGGGTCACCAGAGCTCGGTGAAGTTCACCGTGATGTTCTCGTTGGACTGGTGGATCGCGGTGAAGGCCGACCCGTTCACCTGCGCGTTGTTGTTCTGGTTCGAGGCGCCGTCACCGACGGCCTGCTGCTGCGTGGTGTTCGAGTTGCCGTGGTTGTCGTGACCCACGCCGCTGCCGATGATCGACGCGACGCCCGCATTCGATCCGTCGCCGGCGATCGCACCGTTGTCCGCCATCGCCACGCCGGAGAACAGGGCGGCGGCCAGGGGCAGAGCGGCGACGGCGGCGAGGGCGCGGGCGGTACGGATGGAAGCCATGTCTTTTCCTCCAGGACGGGGAGTACATCCGGTGCACGGACAGGTCCGGCGACCGGGGAAGTACGGGTTGCTCCGGGGCGGTTGGCCGACCGCCCCGGCGATGTTCACGACGTCGCGAGTCCAGAGTTGCCCAGCGGTTCCGCCGGGAACCACCCCGGACGGCCCTATTCGCTCGCAAGCGTGAGGACATGTCGATAAACCTGCCTCACCGCGACAAAAGCCCAGCTCAGCCCCGAACACCCCACTCCGGGAGGATCACCACCCAGTCCTCCCAGAGGATGAAGCGTTTCGGCACATTTTCGGTGAATAGCCGCGGCGCAGCCTCCACCCCCTTCCCTCTTTCGAACATGTGTACGAACATAGAGTCATGGCCCTCACCGACCGGCACCCCGCACACCGCCGCGACCCCGCCGCACCACCCGCCGCTCTCGCGACCCTGGCCCTCGCCCACGCCCTGTCCGCCGCCGAGCGCGGACTCGCCGTCATCCCGCTCTCCCGCACCAAGCTCCCCGCACTGCCCTCGCCGCACCGCACCGACCCTCCGTCCGCGCCGCGCTGCCACGGCGAATGCGGACTGCCCGGGCACGGGGTGCACGACGCGAGCACCGACCCGCGCCGCATCCGCGCCCTGTTCGCCGCCGCGCCGCGCGCCACCGGGTACGGGATCGCCTGCGGGTTGCCGCCGCACCACCTGATCGGCGTCGACCTGGACACCAAGTCCGGTACGAACGCCTCCGCTTCACTGCGTGAGCTGGCCTTACGTCATCTCTTCACGGTCCCCGACACGGTGGTCGTGGCCACCCCGAGCGGCGGCCGGCATCTGTGGCTCACCGGCCCGCCCGACGTCGTCGTGCCCAACTCCGCGGGGCGTCTCGCGCCCGGGATCGACATCCGCGGCGCCGGGGGCTACCTGGTCGGGCCCGGGTCCCGCACGGAGCACGGCGTCTACAGCGCGGTGCCGGGCACCGGGCATCTCCCACCCGCCGCCTGCCCGCCCGCGCTGCTCCGGCTGCTCAGCCCGCCGCCGCGCCCCCAGCACGCCGCACCCGCCGACCCTCAGCACGGCAGGCACGGCCACGGCCTCGTCCAGTTCGTGCTCGGCGCCCACGAGGGCCAGCGCAACACCCGCCTGTTCTGGGCCGCCTGCCGCGCCTACGAGTCCGGCCTGGGCGACACCCTCGCGGGCCCCCTCGCGGACGCCGCGACCCGCACCGGCCTCACCGAACACGAGGCCCGCTCCACGATCGCCTCGGCGGCCCGCCTGACGGGCGGACGGTGACGCCCGCGCCTCCGGGGGACGAACCGACCCGCACGACGGGACGTCACGACCGACCCGCAGCGTCGTGCGACCACCGCGCACGGCGAAGGCCCCCGACCGATGTATCTGGTCAGGGGCCTTCGACGAACGCGGTGGGTGTGGGATTTGAACCCACGGTGGCTCTCACCACGACGGTTTTCAAGACCGTTCCCTTAGGCCGCTCGGGCAACCCACCCCGCGCCACCGACGGCTTTCGGCCGTGATCCGGCGGGCGCGGGGAACAGCGTAGCGGGTCGGGGGACGGGGGCCGTCAGCTGTCGCCCTTGCGCTCGCCCAGGGTGACGTCGACGGTGCGCTCCTTGCCGTCACGCGTGTAGGTGAGCTTCACGGTGTCGCCGGGCTTGTGGGTCCAGATCTGGCCGATCAGGGTCGGGCCGGAGTCGATCACGTTGTCGTCGAGCTTCGTGATCACGTCGCCGGGCTTGAGGCCCGCCTTGTCCGCCGGTCCGTTGGCCGTGACCGCCGCCGAGCCGCTCGCACCCTGCTCGGTGATCTTCGCACCGCCCGTGCCCTCCTCCAGGGAGACGGAGGCACCGATCACCGGGTAGACCGGCTGGCCGGTCTTGATCAGCTGCTGGGCGACCATCTTCGCCTGGTTGATCGGGATGGCGAAGCCGAGGCCGATCGAGCCGGACTGGCCCGAGCCGCCGAGGCCGCCGCTGGAGGCGGACTGGATGGCCGAGTTGATGCCGATCACGTGGCCGTTGCCGTCGAGCAGGGGGCCGCCCGAGTTGCCCGGGTTGATCGAGGCGTCGGTCTGCAGGGCGCTCATGTAGGAGGCCTTGCTGCTGGCCGAGCCGTCGCTGGAGGCGACCGGGCGGTCCTTCGCGGAGACGATGCCGGTCGTCACCGTGTTCGACAGGCCGAAGGGCGCGCCGATCGCGATGGTGGAGTCGCCCACGGCGACCTTGTCCGAGTTGCCGAGGGTGAGCGGCTGCAGGTTCTTCGGCGCGTTCTTGAGCTTGATGACCGCGACGTCGTAGCCCTGCGCGTGGCCGATGACCTCGGCCTCGTACTTCTTGCCGTTCGAGAACGTCGCGGACAGCTTGCCGCCGTCCACGGCCTCGGCCACCACGTGGTTGTTCGTGAGGATGTGGCCTTCCTTGTCGTACACGAAGCCGGTGCCGGTGCCGCCCTCCCCGCTGTTGCCCTCGGCCTCGATGGTGACCGTGCTGGGCAGCGCCTTCGCCGCGACGCCCGCGACGGTGCCCGGGTCGCGCTTGAGGTCGGCCGGGTTGGACGCGGAGACGGTCGTCGACCCGGTGCCCGCGTCGTCGTTGCGGTCGGCGGCCCAGTAGCCGATGCCGCCGCCGACGGCGCCCGCGATCAGGGCCGCGGCCACGACGCCGGCGAGCAGGCCACCGCGGCGGCCGCCCTTGGGCTGGGGCTGCTGGTAGGAGGCCCCCCAGGGGCCCGAGGCGCCGCCTCCGCCCCAGGAGCCGTCGCCCGCTCCGCCGGCCTGGTGACCGGCGCCGCCCGACTGGTACGCCGGGACGGCCGGCGGCGGGGGCGGCCAGTCACCGACCGGGGCGGGACCGGCGTGCGCCGGCGCTCCGGCGGGGTC
>NZ_WWIA01001068.1 GCF_009870065.1 Streptomyces sp. SID5785
GTCGCGCAGTTCCCCGCGCCCCTCACGGGGCGCAGCCTCAGTCCAGGTAGCCCCTCAGCTGGTCGGCGAAGGCGTGGTCCCTCAGTTTGTTGAGGGTCTTGGACTCGATCTGGCGGATGCGTTCGCGGGTCACGCCGAAGATGCGGCCTATCTCCTCCAGCGTGCGGGGGCGGCCGTCGACCAGGCCGTAGCGGAGCTGCACGACCTTGCGCTCGCGCTCCCCCAGGGTCGACAGGACGGCCTCCAGGTGCTGCCTGAGCAGCAGGAACGCGGCGGACTCCACGGGGCTCGCCGCGTCCCCGTCCTCGATCAGGTCGCCGAGCGCGACATCGTCCTCCTCGCCGACCGGGGCGTGCAGCGAGACCGGCTCCTGGGCCAGCCGCAGCACCTCGCTGACCCGCTCGTGCGGCAGGTCGAGGTGGACGGCGACCTCTTCGGGGGTCGGCTCGTAGCCGCGTTCCTGGAGCATGCGGCGCTGGACGCGGACGACGCGGTTGATGAGTTCGACGACATGGACCGGGACGCGGATGGTGCGCGCCTGGTCGGCCAGCGCGCGGCTCATGGCCTGCCGGATCCACCACGTGGCGTACGTCGAGAACTTGTAGCCGCGCGCGTAGTCGAACTTCTCGACGGCGCGGATGAGGCCGAGGTTCCCCTCCTGGACGAGGTCGAGCATGGTCAGGCCGCGGCCCACGTAGCGCTTGGCGACGGAGACGACGAGGCGCAGGTTGGCCTCGATGAGCCGGCGCTTGGCCATCCGTCCCATGACGACGAGCCGGTCGAGGTCCAGGGCGAGCCGGGAGTCGACGTCGGTGCCCGCCATCAGCCGCTCCTCGGCGAACAGTCCGGCCTCGACGCGCCGGGCGAGCTCGACCTCCTCGGCGGCGGTCAGCAACGGGATGCGGCCGATCTCGCGCAGGTACTGGCGGAACAGGTCGGACGACGGGCCGCCGGTGTCGGCACGGACGGCGCGCACCGGCTCGGGCACGTCGGCCGGGGCGTCCTGCGGGGGTCCGGCGGCGCCCGCCTCCGGATGGTGCGCGGCGCGGCTCTGCGGCGGGACCGCGGGGAGCGCCTCGTCCGCCGGTGCGGCGGCCGGTTCGTCCTGCGCTGTGCTGTCGCTCTGGGCGAGGGTCTGGGTCTGCACGGGGGCGACCTCCAGGGTGATCGCTGCTGAGGCGTGCGGCAGAGGGGCGTCAGCGGCGGCCTCGCCGCTGTCCGTCCCGTACGCGATGAGCGGATCCGCGGGGGTGTCGGACGCGTCGTCCGCGCTCCGGCCGCGCTCCGGGGACTCAGGCACCGAGACTCAGTGTGGGGTACGACACACTGCCGCCACGAGGGGTGTGCGACGACTTTTTGAGTCCGGTGCGTGACCGGGCGGTTACCGAACCGTACGGCCCGGCGGGCTTCCCCGTCGGGTGCCGCGTGAAACGGCGTACGGGGGCGCGGGCCGGCTACAGGGCGTCGGCGCCGCGCTCCCGCAGGGCCTGGCCGTACTGCTGGAGCACCCACAACTCGTTCTGCACCGCGGCCAGTTGCACCGGGTCGCCGCCGGATCCCAGGCGGGTGAGGGTGCCCTGCACGTCGCGGATGCGGCGGTCGACGGCGCGCCGGCGGACCCAGACGAGCTGCTCGCCCGCGTACGCCTCGTCGACGGTCTTGCGGTGGATGGCCTCGACGGCGAGCTCCGTGACCATGGCGCGGACCGCGTCGTCGGGCGCGGCCGCGCGGACCGCGACGAGGTACTCGTGCGGGTCCTGGACGCCCTGCTCGGCGCCGCCCGCCTCCAGGACGGCGAGGCGGACGGCCGCGTAGGGCTCGGCGGTGAACTCGTCGACCCCGTACGCGTCGAAGGCCGGGGAGACGAGGTGCGGGTGCTGGAGGGCGAGCTTGAGGAGCTCGCGCTCGGTCGCGAAGACGGGATTGCGCAGTGTGAGCGCGGGGCCGCCGAAGGGGCGTGCGGGTGCGGCGGCGGGCACGGGGGCACCGGGGCCGCGGGCGGGGGCCGGGCCCTTGCCGCCGCGGTCGCGGGCCCAGCGGGCGAGCTGGGCGACGCGCTTGACGACGAACTGGGTGTCGAGGATACCGAGCATGCCGGCGAGCTGGACGGCGACCTCGTGCTGGGAGGCGCTGTTCTTGATCCGGGCGACGACCGGGGCGGCCTCGTCGAGGGCGGCGGCGCGGCCCGCGGGGGTCTCCAGGTCGTAGCACGCGGTGATCTGGCGCAGTGCGAACTCGAAGAGGGGGGTGCGGGGTTCGACGAGGTCGGCGACGGCCTCGTCGCCCTTGGCGAGGCGCAGCTCGCAGGGGTCCATGCCGTCGGGCGCGATCGCGATGTACGTCTCGGCGGCGAACTTCTGGTCGTCCTCGAAGGCGCGCAGGGCGGCCTTCTGGCCGGCCGCGTCGCCGTCGAAGGTGAAGATGACCCGCGCCGATCCGTTGTCCATCAGGAGCCGGCGGAGGATCTTGATGTGGTCGCCGCCGAACGCGGTGCCGCAGGTGGCGATGGCGGTGGGCACCCCGGCGAGGTGGCAGGCCATGACGTCCGTGTAGCCCTCGACGACGACCGCGCGGGACGACTTCGCGATCTCCTTCTTGGCGAGGTCGATCCCGTACAGGACCTGGGACTTCTTGTAGATGGGGGTCTCTGGCGTGTTCAGGTACTTCGGCCCGTTGTCGTCGTCGCGCAGGCGGCGGGCGCCGAAGCCGACGACCTCGCCGCCGATGTCGCGGATCGGCCACATGAGGCGGCCGCGGAAGCGGTCGATGGGGCCGCGCCGGCCGTCCTGGGACAGGCCGGACTGGATGAGCTCCTTGTCGCTGAAGCCCTTGCCGCGCAGGAAGCGCGTGAGGTGGTCCCACCCGGCCGGGCTGTATCCGACGCCGAAGTGGGCGGCGGCGGCCTGGTCGAAACCGCGCTCCGCGAGGAAGCGGCGGCCGATCTCGGCCTCCGGGGACTCCAGCTGGTCGACGTAGAACTGCGCGGCGGCCTTGTGCGCCTCGACGAGCCGGATGCGCTCGCCGCGCTGGTGGGAGGGGTTGTACCCGCCCTCCTCGTAGCGCAGGGTGATGCCCGCCTGGCCGGCCAGGCGCTCGACCGCCTCCGAGAAGGAGAGGTGGTCGATCTTCATCACGAACGTGATGGTGTCGCCGCCCTCCTGGCAGCCGAAGCAGTGGAAGAACCCCTTGCTCGGGCTGACCTGGAAGGACGGTGACTTCTCGTCGTGGAAGGGACACAGGCCCTTCAGGTTCCCGCCGCCCGCGTTGCGCAGTTGCAGGTACTCGGAGACGACGGCGTCGATCGGGACCGCGTCCCGAACCGCCTTCACGTCCTCGTCATTGATCCTGCCTGCCACGCGTGAATTCTACGGGTCCCCTCGGACACTCCCGTCCGCCCCCGCTCACTCCCCCAGGAGGTCGCCGAGCGGGACGGACGGGTCGGAGAGCCGCTCGGCGCCGGGCCGGGCGCCGGAGCGGATCAGCTGCTGGATCGGCTCGGTGACGTCCCACACGTTCACGTTCATCCCCGCGAGGATCCGGCCGTCCTTCAGCCAGAACGCGATGAACTCGCGCTTGCCCGCGTCGCCGCGCAGCACCACCTGGTCGTACGAGCCGGGCGGCGCCCAGCCGGAGTACTCCAGGCCGACGTCGTACTGGTCGGAGAAGAAGTACGGGACCCGGTCGTGGACGACGTCCTTGCCCATCATGGCGCGGGCCGCGGCCGGTCCGCCGTTGAGCGCGTTGGCCCAGTGCTCGACGCGCAGGCGGGTGCCGAAGAGGGGGTGCTGGACGGCGGCGACGTCGCCCGCCGCGTAGATGTCCGGGTCGGAGGTGCGCAGCGAGGTGTCGACGGCGATGCCGCCGCCGTGCTCGCGCGGGGCCAGCTCCAGGCCGGCGGCCTCGGCCAGCGCGGTGCGCGGGGCCGCGCCGATGGCGGCCAGCACGTCGTGCGCCGGGTGCTCCTCGCCGTCGTCGGTGAGGGCGGCGAGGACCATGCCGTCCTGTCCGCTGATCTCGGTGAGGCGGGCGCCGAAGTGGAAGCGGACGCCGTGGTCGCCGTGCAGCTCGGCGAAGATCTGGCCGAGCTCGGGGCCGAGGACCGCGTGCAGCGGGGTGGCCTCGGGCTCGACGACGGTGACCTCGGCGCCGTACTCGCGGGCGGCGGCGGCGACCTCGAGACCGATCCAGCCGGCGCCGGCGATCACCAGGTGTCCGTTGTCCCGGCCGAGCGAGGCGAGGACGTGCTTGAGGCGCTCCGCGTGCGAGAGGCGGCGCAGGTGGTGGACGCCGGCCAGGTGGGTGCCGGGGATGTCGAGGCGGCGGGGCTCCGCGCCGGTGGCCAGCAGCAGCTTGTCGTAGCGCACGGCCGTGCCCTCGCCCAGCTGCACCGTCTTCGCCGCACGGTCTATGGCGGTGATCGTCTGGCCCAGGTGGAGCTCGACGTCGTTGCTCGCGTACCAGGCGGGCTCGTGGACGAAGACGCTGTCGCGCTCCTCCTTGCCCTGGAGGTAGCCCTTGGACAGGGGTGGGCGTTCGTAGGGGTGGTCCCGTTCGTCACCGATCAGGATCACCCGCCCGGTGAAGCCCTCCGAGCGGAGCGTCTCGGCGGCCTTCGCGCCGGCGAGCCCTCCTCCGACGATGACGAACGTCTGGTCCGCGTCGACCACGTGATTCCTCCTCGTTGCCATGCCGTCATATGCGAGCGTCCCGCACAGAGCGTGATGCGGGAAGGGGGCGCGGCCCGATCAGAGCACCTTTCTTTCTGTTTTTCCGCTGTTTTTCCCGGTTTTTTCCCTGGGTCCGGTCACGCCGAGTGGTCGAGGGAGGCGTGCAGGGAGCGGGCCGACGCGTCGGTCAGGGAGGCGATCTGGTCGACGACGACACGCTTGCGGGCGCGGTCGTCGGGCGCCGCGTCGAACAGCGCGCGGAACTGGGGGTCCAGGCCGTCCGGGGCGCGGGCGGTCAGCGCCGCCGCCAGTTCGGCGACGACGACCCGCTGGTCGGCGCGGAGCGCCTCCTGCTGCGGGCGCTGCATCACGTACCGGTCGGCGACCGCCTTGAGGACGGCGCACTCCAGGCGGGCCTCGCGCGGGACGACCAGCTCGGCGCCGTAGCGGGTGAGCCGGCCCGAGCCGTACCGGGCGCGGGTCGCGCCCTCGGCCGCCAGGCAGAAACGGCCGATGAGCTGGCTGGTGGCGTCCTTGAGGCGGGCCTGTGCGACGGCCGTGCCGTCGTAGCCGTGCGGCCACCACTCCTGGTCGAGCAGTCGGTCGAGGGCGGCGGCCAGCTCGGCGGGTCCGGCGTCCGCCGGGGCGTAGCGCGCGGCCGCGACCGCGAAGACCTCGGCGCGCTCGGGCTCGGCGTGCAGCGCGTTCGGATCGAGGTGTCCCGCGTGCAGGCCGTCCTCCAGGTCGTGCACCGAGTACGCGACGTCGTCCGCCCAGTCCATGACCTGGGCCTCGAAGCACACGCGGTGGCCGGGGGCGCCCTCGCGGACCCAGTCGAAGACCGGCCGGTCGTCCTCGTACACACCGAACTTGGGCGAGTCGGGGTCGGTCGGGTGCGCGCCGCGCGGCCACGGGTACTTCGTGGCGGCGTCGAGGGCCGCCCGCGTCAGGTTCAGCCCCACGCTGACCAGTTCGCCCGAGTCGGGACCACGGGTGCCCCGGGGAACGCGGACGAACCGCTTGGGCTCGATCCGGGTCAGCAGGCGCAGCGACTGGGCGTTGCCCTCGAAGCCGCCGCAGTCCGCGGCGACCTCGTTCAGCGCCTGCTCGCCGTTGTGCCCGAACGGCGGGTGGCCGAGGTCGTGCGAGAGACAGGCCGTCTCGACGAGATCGGGGTCGCAGCCGAGCGCGGCGCCGAGCTCGCGGCCGACCTGGGCGCACTCCAGGGAGTGCGTCAGCCGGGTACGGGGACTCGCGTCCCAGTGCCGGCTGCGCGTACCGGGCGTCACGACCTGCGTCTTGCCGGCCAGGCGGCGCAGCGCCGCCGAGTGCAGGACGCGCGCACGGTCACGCTGGAACGCGGTGCGGCCGGGACGCTTGTCGGGCTCGGGGTCCCAGCGGGCGGTCGCGGCGGCCGGGTAGCCGGGAGTGTGAGGCGCGCCGCCCTGCGGAGCGGCCGGGGGGCTGCCGTTGCCGCCATGCGGAGCGGCCGGGGGGCTGCCCTTGCCGCCCTGGGGAGAGGCCGGGGGGCTGCCCTTGCCGTGTGTGCCGTCTTCGCTGCCGTTCATGCGCTGACAGTAGACGGCGGCGCGGACAGCCGGGGCGGCGGCGGCCCGGTCAGGCCGACAGCCGCCGGGACGGCAACCGCCCGGTCAGGCCGAGGCCAGGTCCGGCAGAGCCGCGTGCGGGGCGGGGGCCAGTGCCGTGTCGTAACGGTGCCGACAGCCGCCGGGACGGCAACCGCCCGGTCAGGCCGAGGCCAGGTCCGGCAGAGCCGCGTGCGGGGCGGGGGCGAGTGCCGTGTCGTAGCGGTGCAGGACCAGGCGGGCCAGGGCCGGGTGGGTGCCGAGCGGGGCGGCGGCGATGCCCTGCGCGGCGGCCGCGGCCCGCGTCGCGAAACGGCCCGGGGCCGCGAAGTAGGAGGCCACGGCGGTACGGGTCCGGCCGCGCCCGGCGAACGTCCGCAGGGCCTCCGCGACATCGGGGGCGCCCGCCGAACCGTGCGCTGCGAGCACCGGCACGCCGAGCCGGCGCGCCAGCAGCCCGGCCGCCGACCGCAGATCGGCCGCGGCGTCGGGGTCCCGGGAACCGGCGGCGGCGAGCACGACACCGCCGCGCCGGCGGGCCCGGTCCGACAGGTGCCGGGGCCAGCCCGCCTCCATCAGCCGGTCGTGCAGGGCCTCCGCCAGCAGAGGATGCGGGCCGAGGGGCGCGGCGAGGCGGGTGCGCAGGTGGGCGGCGTCCGCGGCCGCGCCGGGGATGTCGTGCTTCACGTGGTGGCCGCGGGACAGGAGCAGCGGTACGAGGACGGCGCGGCTGCCGCCGGGGAGGGCGGCGAGGGCGTCGGAGAGCAGGGGCTCGTTCAGCTCGATGTGCCCGAGGCGGACGGTCAGCCCGGGACGCAGCGCGCGGATCCGGTCGGCGAGCGCGCTCACCGTCTCCAGGGCGCGGGGGTCACGGGAACCGTGAGCCACGAGGAGCAGGGTGGGCGGGCGGTTGTGCGGGGGGCGCGGGGTGCGCGAGCCGTGCGGGGGGCGCGGGGCGTTCAGGTTGTGCGGGGTGTGCGGGATGCGCGGGGAGACCTGGCTGAGCTGGGTCCCGAGCTGGTTGCTGATCATGGTGAGGAGTCCTGCCGTGCTGGCCGCGCCGGCGGTCTGGGCCGTACCGGCCGTACCGGCCGTGTCAGCCGTGCTGTCGGTGTGCGTCGTCGTGCGGAACTGGTGGGTGGCGCCCGACTCGTCCGTCATGAAC
>NZ_WWIA01000110.1 GCF_009870065.1 Streptomyces sp. SID5785
GGGCGAGGATGCCTGGATGAGTCATGAGACCGACGAGGTACGCGAAGCGATCGCAGGCGAGCTGCGCCTCATGGACCCCCGCGTGCGGGCATCACGCTCACGTGCCCGGGAGCTCCTGGATCCGGAGTTTGTCGAGGTCGGCGCTTCAGGGCGACGGTGGACGTACGACGAGATGGTCGCCGTACTGCCCGACCTGGACGGCGCGACGGGCGACGGTCCGCGCTATGGGGCCTCAGGGTTCACCGGCGTCGTCCTGGCACCCGGGCTGGTGCATCTCACCTTCGAGACCACGATGGGTGGGAACAGAGCGCGACGCAGTTCGCTCTGGCGCAGGCACAGTACAGACGCAACCTGGCGGATGTACTACCACCAGGCCACACCCGTCCCGCCCGACACCATGTGACCGCGGCTGAAGCCGTCTGCTGCCGGTTCGCTCACCACCTCGAACGCGACCTTGACGCCGTCGTCGCCGGACTCTCCCAGCCGTGGAAGTCCGGTGTCGTCGAGGGCCATGTCAACCGGATCAAGATGCTCAAGCGCCAGATGTTCGGTCGCGCAGGATTCGAGCTCCTCCGCAAGCGCGTCCTGCTCGCCCAATGACCATGTCAGCGGGCCTGATCCGACTGCCGGTGATCGTCATCGATCCTGCGGGGCATCACGCCGAGGATCAGATTTTCGAGGGCGTGCGGCATTGGCCCGAAGCTGGCGACCCAGGTTTCGACAAGGTAGATCTCACTGTCCTCATCGATACCGAGAAAGAATCGGCCGTGATCGAGCTCGCCGAGCGGGAAGAGACGTCTCCCCAAGGAATCGCTCCACTCGGAGAACCGGTCATCCTCTCCCCATGCCAGCTCCGGGTCCAGCTCGAATGGTTCCCGGGCAACGGTGACTCCCGGGCCGCCGATGCTCACGGTCAGCCCTCCGAACTCCTGGAGAAACCTCTCCGCAGCGTCGTGCATGACGATGCCGACCGCTTCGAACCTGGACCGCCAGCCGCTCGTGTCGACCCGCCTGCCTGCCGTCCATCCTGAAGCCTCCAGAACCTCAAGCACCTCCGGCGACCACTCGCTCATGACAGGCCCAGCCCCCAGCTTGAAACATGAGGCGATCATCCCAGCAGACGACGCGAGAGAGAACAGCCTGTTACCGCACCACAAGAAGTGGACCAGAGCCCCTGGAGAGTGACACAGCCAGTTACCAGAAGTGGCTGCGCTCAGCCGGATGACGACCGCTTTCCTGTCCACCAGTGTCCAGGCGAGGACCGTACGCTGGCCCAAGCCACCGTCACCGTCACCGTCACCGGCAGGGGCAGGAGGGGCGAGTGCCCGAGAAGAACCTCGAGTCCGGCAAGTACGCTGCCCGCGAGGCCAGAGGTAGCGAGGTGGTCGCCCGCCGCCTGGACGGCCTCGTCGACTTCATCACGACTCCCGTCACTGCCCCGCGCGGCCTGCTCGCCAGCCTCCACTACCTCACCAAGACGCCGCGGATGCTCCAGTCCGCGCGTGAACAAGGACTGACGGTCACGGACCGGACCCTGAAGGCGTGGCTGGACGGCAAACGCCGCCCGTCGAAGGCCAACCCGGAACGCATCGACGCCGTCTGCCGCACGGTGCGCCGCCACAACGTCGCCCGCCACCTCCTGCGGCGTCTCAACTCCGGAGGCGGCACGAGGGCGGAGACCCACCCCTTCAACCAGTCGCAGGTCGCAGGCCGCACCAGCGCGTCGTGGAGTGGCGGAAGCTGAACGTGCGGCGCTGGGACCGCATCGTGACCACCTGGGCCAACAGAGACCAGCAAGCCCTCGACGACGTATGGACCACCGACGTCCTACCCGACCTCGACAGCCAGTGGGGCCAGTACGAATACGTCTCCAACATCGGCTTCGCCGCCTGAAAGACAACGGGGCGGCGTGCTGCGCCGGACTCACACCCCGTTGAGCTCAGGCACCAACTCCACCATGACGGCCGACGGTAGGGACGGGTTGGCGGCCGCGGCTTCCACCACGTGCCAGTCGTGGTCGGCGAGCAATTCGACGATGGTCTCCGGTGGCAGGGCCGGGTGCCCGGCAGCGACCCGCCGCGCGTCCTGGTCCGTCAGACAGACCAGAAGCGCCGGACCGGTCGCATTGGGGTGCCGGGCGACCTCACGCAGTGCTTTCCGGACCGGAGTCATGCGCCCAGTCAGGTATTCCAGCAGGGCGGACGGCGTCTGCGGGTTGGCCGCCACCTTGGCGATGACCCGCGATCCGTGACGCTCGACCATGGAGCGGAGCTGAGCTTCCGAAAGGCCCGGGTGTCCGGCGATGGACTTGACCACCTTCGCGTCCGGGTCGTCGGCCAGCCTGTCGCGGATCTCCGCCGGCAGATCACGCCGTTCGGCCAGGAGCATCCGCACCACCGGATTCGGCGACGTGGACAACTCCTCGACCTCGGAGAGGGAAGCGGAGGCGATCCGCGGCAGCAGGGTCGGACCGATCTTGGTGGCGGCAGCGAGGCCGGAAAGTACGTCGAGCGGTACGCGGGGATGGTGCGCCAGCCTGCGCTGCACGTCGTGACCGCCATCGGCAGCCAGCACACGCAGCACAGATTCGCCGATCGCGGGATTCTCCGCGAGGTCGGCTCGCACGCCGGGAACAGGATCACTGGCGAGTCGCGCCGCTGTCTGTGGCGGCAGGTCGGGGCGGGCAGCGAGCCGGCAGCGCAACACCATCGAAGGATGGTCGGCGAAGCGCAGGAGAGCCTCGATTGGCGTGGCGGGGTTCCACAGGGCCTGCTCCGCCAGCTCGTGGAGGGTGGACTCGTGCGAGCCGGTGCACGAGGCGCCGGAGGGCAGGTCGCAGTCGGGCCGCGGGCAGTGCGGATCGTGTACGTAGGGCGACTCCTCGCTGTCGCAGACCAGGCACCGCTCTGCCGGCGGCAGCCCCTCGCCGGTGAGCAATATGGCCAGGACCTGCGGTGGTGTCGCCTCGTTGGCCGCCACCGCGCGGCGGACCTCGGCATGCGGGTGGCGCGCGAGACGGGCTGCCATATCCGCTGTGGTCCACAACGCGACCTCCGCAACGACCCGGACGTCCCGGTCGGCGGCGAGCATCTCCCGCACATCCGCCGGAAGACCGGGACAGGCGGCCAGCTTCACCCGACGCTCGACGTCGGGATCCACCGCGAACAGCCGCGTCCACTCCAGGTCACCGAAACCCTCCTCGAGCAGGGCGAGCGCGGCCTGCGGCTGCGTACGGGGATTGACATCCGCAGCTGCCAGCCGACCCTCGTACGCGAGTCGCACGGCGCTCTCCTCGACCCGCACGGCCAAGGCGACCGCCTGCTCGCGGCTGAGGTCCGCGCGGCTGGCGAGGCCGTCAGCGATGTCCGCGTCCGCGACCGCGACCAGACGGTCGACCAGCTCGACGGGCAGCGCCCCGTTGGCGGCGAGGCCGCACAGCACATGGTTCACGGAAGGCATCCTGCCCGGATCCCAGTCGAACAGCCGCTGGATTTCGACGCCCCCGCGCCTCCGCACCGGTGCTCATCCCCGGAGACGTAGTTCGGCGCACTCCTCAACAAAAGCGCAGAGCCGGCGGATCAGACTCACACAGGCGGCGGGGCCCTCCGTGCCCTGCTGTGCCCTGCATGCGGGATGCGTCATGAAGCCACTGATGCCACAGACCGCCTGGGCCCAGAAAGCGCGAGGCTTGGTCGCCCCCGAGATTCAAGTCGATGAACACAAGGGTGCCCATGACCACGACCTGGTCGTACGCGAGGCCGGGCCGACGAAGACAGCGATCAAGATAAGCGGCCAGCAGAGCAGCGTCGGCCGGAGTACCGAACGTGGCAAGAGCCACGCAATACGCCACACCTGCACAGCACACCTCACTGGCCAGCAGCAGCTCCCCGAGGCGCTCGCGGAACTCCGTCCGATTGGAAACGGCGATGAGCCAGGCAGCAGTTCTCCGCTCACGCCACCCGCCCTCAAGAAGAACGCTGAGCTCGTGCGAGGTGATGAGTTCGGCATCCTCGGCAAAGCCTCGAGCGAGCCGGTCGTACGCACCGCCCTCCAGACGCAGCAAGCTCCCGCCGAGTTTCAGGTAGCGGCGGTCGGGCGTGACGTAGCGGCGGATCAAGTCCAGCAGCTCGGCATCCTCACAAGCACGGCGCACCCCAGGCCCCTGACTCACTGAGCGCGACTGGACCAGCCCCTTCCCGACGCCCCGCAGCTCACCGGACGCGCGATCAGCCATCGGCCGATCCGCGCTGGAACTGCTCTTCCACCCGTGGAACTCCGACTCCGGGACGCCCGAGAAGAATTGCGTTGGCTGGCCGCTGCCAGACTGAAACGATGCTCATGCCTCACCGACGGAGGACAGTTGTTCGTTTTCGTGTGCGCGGGATGCGGCGCCGAGCTGACCGCCCCACTGTCCCAGGCTGCCCTGCCGGTCCACGCCCGCCAGAAGTACGGGAATGCCGTTCAGCTCCCGGCCCTGATGAAGCCGGGCACGTTCGCCGTGGACCCGGAGCCTTCGGGACCACCATGGCGGCGATGGGAGGAGATCACCCCCGACGAAGCAGCCGCCCGCGGCATCTACGCACCGGTCCATGCCCTCTCCGACGGCGCGCCGGGCGCGATCGTCATCGCTCCCGGAGATACCCGCAACACAGCGCTGCTCCCAAAGAAGCGAGGTGGTGCCTGCTGCGGCATCGACGGGGCCGACGGCCCCAACATGGCCTGCATGTCATGCGGCCTGCCCGCAGCAAGCCGCATCGACGACTGCTCACTCTGGCAGGCCGTGTGGCTCGCCCCCGACGCCGTACGCCGCCTCCCCGCCGAGGGCACCGAGGACACGCCGCTTTCCTGGGCGGAGCTGGTGGACAACGAAAAGGGCACACCCCCCTTCGAGCCGATGACCATGGTGTGGGGATCACGACTGGGCCTGAACAGCTTCTGGTCCTGGAGCCCACAGTGGGAGGCAGCAGCCGGCCAAGCACTCGCCCACCTGCTGGCAGCCTCACAAGGCCAGCCAGTGACCGTCCCCAACGGCCTGACCTCCCAGATGTTTCAACGCGCCCTCGACGCCCTGCTGCCCGCAGGAGGGACGAAGCGTCCGGCGGTCCTGGCCGGACCAGATCTTCCCGTACCCGACAAGGACGCCGACATCCTTCTCGTGCCGGTCCATCCGCAGACCGGGCAGACCTGGAACCCGCCAGACTCGGCTACCTCGGCATACCGGATACCACTGCCGTTCGAGGTGTGGCAGTGGATGATCCACCCCGAGCCGCATCTGCCCACCCTCGCGTCGGGCGTGATGCCTGACGGCGTGTTCCGCGACGACCCACCGGCGCCACCACCTCATCAACTGTTCCGGACTGACCGAGGAGCGTTCCAGCACACCCTGGTCCGGCTGCCAGCCGCCCGCGCTCCCTGGCTGCGCCAAATCCTCGAGAACCTCACGCAGCACATACAGACCGGCATCTTCTAATGCTGCGGACCGGGCAGGGCCGCCTGGCCGAGTACGCTCAGCCAGGCGGCACCGGACGAGAAGGGCACGCACTGACGCGAAGACCGCCGATGGACGAGGCCGCCGAACTCCTCGAGGGCAAACTGAGGGCTGGACAGCAGGCGCTCGCTGACCTGGACACGGAAGAAGTCTGACTCGCCTCCCTACACCTTGGCCGACGGCTCTTCGACGTCTCGGACACCCCCGATGCGGATGGCCTTCTGTCCAGTACGGGACCTACTCGTTCGACGGTCCTGCAACGTTCACATGGGACCCTGTCCGGCACTTCGAAATCGCCGACAGCGACGACAACCACGACCACCATGTACAGGTCCACTGCGAGCTCCGCTACGGACCCGCTCCCGCCCTGGAGACTCTCGGCAGCCTCCACCCGTGGTTCTTCCATGGCGCCGGAGACGATCTCGACGAGTGGGCCGAAGAACCGAGCGTGCGAGCAGCCTGGACAACGATCCGCACACTCAAGCCCGCCGACATCAAGGTGTACCAAGAACAGGTGCAGCCGGTCAGGCAGGTTCGCCAGGCGTCCATACGCGCCACCGCGAGTACGGGAGGATAGACGGCGACCATTCCGCCGCGAGTTGAGGCCGCACCCGATGTCTTCCAACCTCAAGCCAGCAACTGCGGGGACACCCTCGGCTGCTCCCGCCGATCGTCGTGTGCCGCGTCCGGATCAGAACGCGGCCATCGAAGCCGCGGTCCGGCACCTGAAGCACCCCGGCTCGCGTGGGCACATCGTGTCCGCGTGCGGAACGGGCAAGACGCTGATCGCGCTCAGAAGCGCCGAGGCGCTGGACACCCACCACCTGCTGATTGCGGTGCCGAGCTGGAACCTGATCGCCCAGTGGGCCCAGGCCGCCCGCGCTGACGGGCGCCGCGAGCCGCTGATGGCCGTCTCCTCCCTCGACGCCGGCAAGCATCCGCTGCTCGCCGACGCAGGCGCGATGAGTACGGGTTCGGGGGAGTACCTGGCGTACTGGCTGGCGCAGTGCAGGAAACGGCGTGAGAGGGCGACCGTGTTCGTCACCCTCGACTCCCTTGCCCGGATCGAGGAGACCCAGCACACCATCTTCCCTGTCCCCGTCTTCGACCTCCTGGTCGTGGACGAAGCGCACCGCACCGCCGGATCCTGGGACAAGCAGTGGACGATGATCCACGACAACACCCAGATCCCGGCCGACCGCCGCCTCTACCTGACCGCGACCCCGTACGAATGGGAAGCCCCGCGCCTGACCGAAGTCCCGGACGCACGCCCGCAGCCCAAGCGCACCGCAGCCACCACCCCCGCCTGGAAAGCCCCGTCCCTGATCGCCTCGATGGACGACCCCAAGGTGTTCGGCCCCCGCCTGCACACCTACTCCCACGCGGACGCGATCGACGACGGCGTCCTCGCCGACTACCAACTCCTCATCCCCACGATCACCAACACCGACCTGCGCACCGCCCTGACCGACACCAACCTCCAGACCGGCTTCGGCCCGACCGCCCGCCGTACGAGCGCGCTGCACCTGGCCGTCCTCAAGGCCATGCGCGAGCACGACCTCCACCATGTGATCGTCTACTTCCAGCAGATCGCCGACGCCGCCGACTTCGCCCGCCAGTTCCCCCACACCCTGCGCACCCTGCCCGAAACCCAACGTCCCTCCTGGGCAGCGAACTTGAGTGTGCAGTCGATCAACGGCACACATCCTCCCGAGACGCGCCACACCATCCTCGACCGCTTCGAAAAGGCCACCCGCGGCATCCTGACCAATGCTCAAGTCCTCGGCGAGGGCGTCGACCTGCCGGCGGTGGACGCGGTCGTGTTCGCGGACCGCACCGCGAGCGTGCGCCGCATCGTCCAAGCCCTGGGCCGCGCCCTGCGCAAGCCCCCCACCCTCGACCACAAGATGGCGAGCCTGGTCATCCCCGCCTACACCCCACCCGACGCCGACCCCAGCGACCTCCTCGGCACCCCCTACCAGGCCCTCTGGCTCATCACCGCAGCGCTGCGCCACCACGACCAGTCCATCGCCGCCAGAGCCCCGCGCAAGAACACCAAGCGTCGCCTGGAAACCGACACCCACCAGCTCATCGCGCGCCGCTACCGCTTCGACTTCACCCTGGATGCCGACCACATCGCCCAAGCGATGGACCTGATCGCCTGGCCCTCCGACGCCGCGACCCTGTCCGCGCCCCGCCGCGCCGGCCTCGCTGCCGCGCTCCGCTACCACGCCGAACACGGACACCTGCGCGTGCCGACCGACTACGAGGACGCCTACGGCTACCGCCTCGGCTCCTTCATCGACGGACAGCGCACCGCCTACCACCAAAGCACCCTCACGACTGAATGGATCACCGAACTCGACAACCTCGACATGGTCTGGGACGCCCACGAAGCCGCCCGGGCCGGCCACCTGACCACCGTCGAGACCTACCACACCGAGCACGGCCACCTCGCCATCCCCGCAACCGAACCCGGCGGCCAATTCCTCGCCGACCAACGCTCCTTGGCCCGCAAAGGCCAACTCGACCCCACCCGCCACGCACAGCTCACCGCCCTCGACCCCCACTGGACACTCCCTCACGGACCCGACTGGCACCGCAAATACCACCTGCTGCGCCGCCACATCGAAGCCGGCCACGACCCCGCCACCTGGCATCGGGACCTGACGATCGACGGCGTGAAAGCCGGCGGCTGGCTCCACCGCCAACTCACCGCCTGGACCCGACTCGACGAGGGATAACGCACCCTCCTCACTCACCTCGGCCTGACCCCCGATCAAGTCCCGCTTCCCGCACAGAAACCGGGCGCCGCGCCCGGTACCGGGACCCGCCGCTCCTTCCGCCAGACGGCCGAGCTCCTGCGCTTGTTCGTACAGCGCTGGGGCCGCCCGCCCAGCGCCCGGGAGTGGATGGAGGTCGACGGCGCACGCATCCTGATCGGCCCGTGGCTCTGCAAGGTGCGCACCAAGCAGAATCTGCATCAACTCACCGAAGAACAAAGCCAGTTGATGAGGGAGATTCTCAAGGACGAGTGGGGCACAGCCGACCGTAAACCCTCCGAAGAGGAGCCCGGCCAACTCTCGGAGATCCCATAGTTTTTTGCTTCCGTAAGGAACACACCCACAATCCGGAGTCAGTAGAGTAGAAGCATCAGGCTTTCCTTTGACCTGCAGTCCGGGGGACAGCGACCACCCAGGCCGCACCACGTGAGCACTCAGAGAACAGAACCCGGCGGGTAGCCGCTGACCGCCCCAACTCCTTCTAGCAGCTGCGTAGTTGAGGAAGCCGCGGAGCGGATTCCGGCAGGCCGGATCGC
>NZ_WWIA01001069.1 GCF_009870065.1 Streptomyces sp. SID5785
AGCACGATCGGGTCGTTGTCCACGTAGACGACGCGCGATTCGGGCGCGATGCGCTGGGCGACCTCGTGCGTGTTGTCCGCCGTCGGCAGCCCGGTGCCGATGTCGAGGAACTGCCGGACACCGCACTCCCCGGCGAGGTGCTCCACGGCGCGCCCCAGGAACCGGCGGTCGGCGACCGCGTAGTCCCCGATACCGGGGTGCAGGCTGCGGATCCGGTCCCCGGCGTCCTGGTCGACCTTGTAGTTGTCCTTGCCGCCCAGCCAGTAGTTCCAGATCCGGGCGGTGTGCGGCTGGTCGGTCTTGATGCGCCCCAGCGCCTCGATCGCCGCAGCGGATATCTCGGTCACGCGATGTCCTCCGGATCAGGCCGTCGATCGGTCAAGGGCCAACCTAACGGCACGAGTTGTCCCACGTCACGCCGCCCGTGCGCGCCGCCCCCTACGATGTCCGGCACGCGGCCCGCCGGGCCGGACGACGGGGGAGGGGCACTGTGAGCCGACCGCTGAACACGCCGGGGGACACGTCCGGGCACCCGGGACCGGCCCGTCCCGGAGCCCACCGGATGGACCCGGCGGGCGGCTGCCCGCACGCCGCCAACGCCCGCCTGCTCGCCGAGGGGGCCGTGGCCGCGGTCACGTTGCCCGGCGACGTGCCGGGGATGGCGGTGCTCGGCCACGACGCCCTCAGGGAGTTCCTCGCCCACCCCGACGTCGCGAAGAGCGCCGCCCACTTCGGCGCGCTCCAGGACGGACGGATACCCGACGGCTGGCCGCTGAAGACCTTCGCCACGGTGCAGGGCATGACCACGGCCGACGGCGCCGACCACCGCAGGCTGCGGTCCCTGGTGACCCAGGCCTTCACGCCCCGGCGGGTGGCCGGACTGCGCCCGCGCGTCGAGGAACTGACCCGCAGGCTCCTCGACGGGCTCGAGGCCGCCGCCGCGGACGGGGACGGCGTCGCGGACCTGCGCCGGCACTTCGCGCTGCCGCTCCCCATGAGCGTCATCTGCGAACTCCTCGGCGTCGACGCCGCCCACCAGGACCGGCTCCACGAGCTGTCCAGCCGGATCGTCGCCACCGACATCGGCCCCGAGGCCGCCGTGGCGGCCAACCGCGAGATGGTCGAGGTCCTCGGCCGGGTCGCCGCGGACCGTGCCGCGCACCCCGGCGACGACCTCACCAGCGCCCTCATCGCCGCCCGCGAGGAGGACGGCGACCGTCTCGGCCCGCACGAACTGCTCGGCACCCTGATGCTGACCATCATCGCCGGACACGAGACGACCCTGAACCTCATCACCAACGCGGTACGGGCCCTGTGCGCCCACCGCGACCAACTGGCCCTGGTCCAGGACGCCGAGGCTTCCTGGGACGACGTGGTCGAGGAGACCCTGCGCTGGGACAGCCCCGTCAGCTACTTCCCGTTCCGCTACCCGACCCGCGACCTGGACCTGCACGGCACGACGATCCCCCGCGGGACCCCGGTTCTCGCCGGGTACTCGGCGGCCGGCCGCGACCCGCGGGCCCACGGCCCCGGCGCGCACCGCTTCGACGTCACCCGCGGGCCGGTCCGTCATCTCTCCCTGGGCCACGGCCCGCACTTCTGCCTGGGCGCGCCGCTGGCCCGGATGGAGGCGACGACGGCCCTCGAAGCGCTCTTCGCCCGCTTCCCGCGGCTCGACGTCGTGGTCCCGGACGCCGAACTGCCGCGCCACGCCTCCTTCGTGGGAAACAGCGTCCGCACCCTCCCGGTACGGCTGCGCCCCGAGCGTGCCTGACGGGCGGGTGCGCCCCGCACCGGCGGCGGATCACCGGGGCAGGCCGCGCAGGTACGTGCCGAACTTCTCCAGACCGTCGATGTTCCGGGGCCCGCTGATGCCCTCGTTGTAGTCGAGGACGAAGAAGCGGTCGTTCTTGACCGCCGGCAGATCCCTGGTGTGCGGGGAACGCTTCAGGAAGTCGATCTTCTGCTGTGCGGGCAGGTCGCCGTAGTCGAGGATCATGACGACCTCGGGCCGGGACGCCGCGACGGCTTCCCAGGTGACCTGCGTCCAGCGCTGGTCGAGCCCGGCGAAGACGTTGCGGCCGCCCGCGCTCTTGATGATGTCGGTGGGCGGCACCTGGGCGCCCGCGGTGAACGGCTGGTCGGTGCCGGAGTCGTAGAGGAAGACCGGTGTCCGCCGCCCGCCGGGCGCCTTGTCCTCGACGGCCCGGACCCGCGCCCGGAGCGCGTCGACGACGGACGCCGCCCGCTGCTCCACGCGGAAGATCCGGCCCAGCCGGTGGAGGTCGGTGTACAGCGCCTCGAACGGGGTCTGCCGTTCGGGATGGCCGGGGTAGTTGTAGCAGCTCTCCGTGTGCAGGAAGCTCTGGACGCCGAGCTTGTCGAGGATCTGCGGGGTGATGCCGCGCTGGTCGCTGAAGCCCGAGTTCCAGCCGGCGACCACGAGGTCGGCGCGGGCGTCCACGACGATCTCCTTGTTCAGGAGGTCGTCGCTGAGCTTCTCGACGGACGCGTAGTCCGCGGCCCAGGGCGACTCCTCGACGGGCGGATTGGCCGGGGGCATGACGTAGCCGAGCACGTGGTCGGCCAGCCCGAGGCTGAAGAGCTTGTCGGCGCTGCCGCCCTCGTAGGCGACGGCGCGCCGGGGGACGGTGTACGGGACGCTCTCCCCGCAGCGCTTGACCGTGGTCCGCCGGTCGGCGGCCCCCTCGGGGTCGCGGTCGATGTCGGCGCCGCACCCGCTGACGAGGAGCAGGGCGGCGAGGGCGGAGCCGGTCGCGGTGCGCCGGGCAGAGTGGATCATGGGCGGAGCACGCCTTTCAGAGGCCGTCGGTGGACGGAACGTCGGACGGATCGGTGGACAGAACGGTGGTCGGATCGGCGGTGGCATCGGCGGTCGGCCAGGAGGCCGAGTCCATCGACTCAAGTGGGCCGAGGGAGTAGTGGAGTTGCGGGACTCCGGTCAGCGGGTGGGTGACACGGACGGCATCGACGCCGAACACGTCGCGGACGAGGGCGGGGGTGAGCACGTCGGCCGGGGACCCGGAGGTCACCAGGCGGCCGTCGGACAGGACGCCGATCCGGTCGCAGGCGGCCGCCGCGAGATTGAGGTCGTGCAGCACGACCAGGGCGGTGAGTCCGGACCGCCGCAGCAGGCCGAGGAGTTGGACCTGGTGGCGGAGGTCGAGGTGGTTCGTCGGTTCGTCCAGGACGAGGATCTCCGGTTCCTGGACGAGGGCGCGGGCGAGCAGGACGCGCCGGCGCTCTCCGCCGGAGAGGGTCAGGACGCCGCGCCGGGCGAGGTGCCCGATGCCGAGCCGGTCCATGGCCGCGGCACACAGCGCGCGGTCGGCCGGTCCGGGACCCCGGTGGCCCGGCAGGTGCGGTGTCCGGCCGAGCGCCACGACCTCCTCGACCGTGAAGTCCAGGTCCACGGTGCCGTCCTGGGTCATCGCGGCGACCAGCTGGGCGCTGCGCCGCAGCGGCAGACGGGCGAGGTCCTCGCCGCCGGCCCGCACGACGCCCGCGGTGGGGCGCAACGCCCGGTACACGCAGCGCAGCGCGGTCGACTTGCCGCTGCCGTTCGGCCCGACCAGACCCACGACGGTGCCCGCGGGCACGTCGAGGAACAACTCGTGCACGAGGCTTCTGCCGTCGGTGACGACGGTGAGGCCCTCCAGGCGCAGATCCATCTCAGCGCCCTCCCGTTCCGTAGCCACGGCGTCGCATCAGGACGATGAAGACGGGCACGCCGACGAGGGCCGTGATGACGCCGAGGGGGAGTTCGCGCGGCGCCGCCAGGGTGCGGGCGGCCAGGTCGACCCAGACCAGGAACACCGCGCCGGCCGCCGGGGCGAGGACGAGCACCCGGGCGTGGACGGCGCCCGCGACCATGCGCACGAGGTGCGGCAGGACCAGGCCGACGAACGCGATGGCGCCGCTGACCGCGACCGACACCCCGGTGACGAGCGCGACCACGACGAGGAGTGCCCTGCGGTGCCGGTCCGGGTCTGTGCCGAGACTCGTCGCGCTCTCGTCGCCGAGCGCCAGCACGTCGAGGGCGCGCGCGTGCCGGTGCAGGACGAGCAGCCCCACCGCCACCACCGCCGCCACGAGCGGCAGCATGCCCCAGGTCGCGGCGCCGAGCCCGCCCAGCGTCCAGTGCAGCACGGTGCTGGTGGCCTCGGTGTCGGGCGCGAAGTACACGATGACGCTCATCACCGCCTGGAACCCGAACGACAGCGCGACACCGGTCAGGACCAGGCGCAGTGGGGCGAGGACGCCCCGGCTCACCGACGCGGCGTACACGAGCAGCGATGCGCCGAGCGCGCCGAGGAACGCCCCGGCGGACACCGCGTAGATCCCGAGAGCCGCGAGTCCGCCGGTGACCGTGACGGTGACCGCTCCGACGGAGGCGCCGGACGAGACGCCGAGGACGAACGGATCGGCGAGCGGATTGCGCACCAGTGCCTGGACGGCCACGC
>NZ_WWIA01001070.1 GCF_009870065.1 Streptomyces sp. SID5785
GGGGCCGCGGTGGCGCTGCCGCCCCGGCCGCCGCCGCCCTGCACGGCACGGGCGCCGGGCGCGGTGCCGCCGAACTCTCCCAGGGCCGCGCGGGCCTGGGAGATGCGTATCGCTTCCATGGTCATGTCGTGGCGCATCTCGGAGCGGCTCCAGGCGCGCTCCGCGAGCTCCCACATGGTCGTGAGGTGCATCGGATTGGTGCCGGTGACCTCGGCGAGCGCGACGATCGCGCCCTTGGGCGGGAGCAGCCGCCCGTTCAGATACCGCTCCCACGACGTCTTGCTGTAGCCCGTCCGGTCCGCCAGCGCGGCGATCCCGAGTCCGCTGCGGTCCACCAGCCGGCGCAACTGGCTGGCGAACTCCTTGACCTGCGGATCGAGTTCGTCCGGTAGCGCCTTCCAACGAGGCATTGACTTCCCCCTCTTCCCCCCATGCGTGCCTGATCCCCCGCACCGCGCCAACGCATCGGCCCCCACTGCCTACCCATGGGGATGCGAGTAGCCAGGATGTCAGTTCCCTGGACGGGGGCGCACGGGGGCATCCGGTGAGGCCCGCGCCGTGACGTGCCCCCCTCGCACGGCGCCGGGCCCGAGACGCCCCGGAGCGTCCCGATTTCCCAGGCTATGGGGGCGGTCCACCCCTGTACGACACAATCCACGAACTTGCCCGGACATCGTCACACTGGGACGGAACCGCTCCGTCAACGCACGGTGAAGTGCAGGGTGTCCTGGAGGAACGGGATCCGCAGCCACGGGTCCGGCTGTGCCATCAGGGCGAGCAGCACGATGGCGGCGCCCAGCAGCCCGTAGGTGAGCAGGTCGGTGAAGCGGGAGCGCACCGCCAGCATGCCGACGCTCGGCAGCACCCAGCGCAGCGCGGCCCCGCCGAGCAGGGCGACGCCGACCAGGATCGTGCCGATCCGGAACAGGTCGAAGGCCGTCAGGAGCAGTCCGAGTCCGGCCACGGCGAGGACGGCGATGAGCGGCCACTGCCGGGCGGGCGCCGGAGCGTCCCCCGGGGCGGCGCGGCCGCCGCCCTCGGGACGCGCGGTGTCCCTGGTCCACCGCGGGAAGCGGCGGGTGCCGCGCTTGTCCCCGCCGGTGGCCACGTCAGCCGACACCGTTCGCGTTCCGCTCGGCGGCCTCGACCACGTTCACGAGGAGCTGGGCGCGGGTCATGGGGCCGACGCCGCCCGGGTTGGGCGAGATCCAGCCGGCGACCTCGGCGACGCCGGGGTGCACGTCGCCGACGATCTTGCCGCTCTCGTCGCGGGAGACGCCGACGTCGAGGACGGCCGCGCCGGGCTTGATGTCCTCGGGCTTGATCAGGTGGGGCACACCGGCGGCGGCCACGACGATGTCGGCGCGGCGCAGGTGCGCGGCGAGGTCGCGGGTGCCGGTGTGGCACTGCGTCACCGTCGCGTTCTCCGACTTGCGGGTGAGCAGCAGCGGCATCGGGCGGCCGATGGTGACACCGCGGCCGACGACGACGACCTCCGCGCCCTTGATCTCCACACCGTGCTCGCGCAGCAGCGTGATGATGCCGTACGGGGTGCAGGGCAGCGGGGCCGGCTCATTGAGCACGAGCCGGCCGAGGTTCATCGGGTGCAGCCCGTCGGCGTCCTTGGCCGGGTCCATCAGCTCCAGGATGCGGTTCTCGTCGATGCCCTTGGGCAGCGGGAGCTGGACGATGTAGCCGGTGCAGGCGGGGTCCTCGTTGAGCTCGCGGACGACCGCCTCGATCTCCTCCTGGGAGGCCGTGGCGGGCAGCTCGCGCTGGATCGAGGCGATGCCGACCTGCGCGCAGTCGCGGTGCTTTCCTGCCACGTACTTCTGGCTGCCGGGGTCCTCGCCGACGAGGATCGTGCCGAGGCCGGGCGTGACGCCCTTCTCCTTCAGCGCCGCCACGCGGGCGGTCAGGTCGGACTTGATCGCGGCTGCGGTGGCCTTGCCATCGAGAATCTGGGCGGTCATGCGGCCATTCTTCCAGGGCGGCCCTCATTCACCCAAGTTGCACTTGCACAACGGCCCTGGAAGGCGACTGGACAGGGGCGTCCGGCTTGAGAAGCATGATCGGCGCCGCCCCCTCATCGTCCTCGGAGGAACACCGCATGAGTTTCGGCGACCCGAACAACCCTTACGGACAGCAACCGCCCCAGGGCGACCCGTACGCGCAGCAGGCCCCGCAGGGGGTACCGCAGCAGGGCTACGGCTATCCGCAGCACCCGGGGCAGCCCTACGGCGGCGCGCCGCAGCCGCCGGGCATGCCGATGGGGCCCGGCGTGCCCCCGATCGCCTCGATGGGGCGGCGGCTGGGTGCCCGGCTGATCGACGGCATCCCCTTCGCGATCATCAACCTGATCCTGATGGGGCCCGCCCTGACGGACTACCTCGACGCTCTGTCCGACTGTGACGCGGGCAACAGCGCCACGTTCAACAGCTGCGTCCAGGACGCGATGTCGGACTTCTACGGCGACATCATCCCGGTCTCGCTCGCGATGATGGGCCTGCTGTTCCTGTACGAGGTCCTGATGATCGCGTTCGTGGGCGCCACGCTCGGCAAGATGGCGCTCGGCATGCGCGTCCTGAAGGTGGACAACGGCGAGAAGCCCGGACTCGGCGGCGGACTGCTGCGCTGGGTCATCCCGACGGTCGGCCTCTTCGCCTGCGGGATCGGCCAGCTCCTCGTCTACCTGTCCCCGTTCTGGGACAAGTCGGGCCGCAAGCAGGGCTGGCACGACAAGGTCGCGAGCACCGTCGTGGTCCAGGTGAAGCCCTGACCCCTGGCCCCTCACGGGCACGAGGCCTTATTCCTCCCCCGGTTCCTCTCTAGGCTGGGACGCCGGGGGAAAGGAATCCAGGCATGCACAGTGTCATCGTGGTGCCCGCCGCCGGCGCGGGACCCGACGCCCAGTTCCGGCTCGCACCCGGGGAGCGACTGCGCTTCGGGCGCTGCCCGGAGACGAACAGGATGACCCTCGCGCACGAGGGCGTGTCCCGCGCGGCCGGCGAGATCACCGCGCAGGGCGCCTTCTGGGTGCTCAGCAACCTCAGTGCCCGCCAGACGTACGTCGTGGAGAACCCGGAGGGCGCGGGCGAGCACGTCAAGGTGGCGCCCGGCCGGCTGGACGCCCCGGTGCCGTTCGAGTTCTCCCGGGTCGTGCTGCCCGCCGCCGGCGACCTGATCGACTTCCAGGTGTGGGCGCCGCGCCACGACTACCTGGCCGGTCCGGCCGCCGACCGGGGCGAGCCGACGGCGCCCGCGTTCGGGCTCGACCCGACCAAGCGCTACTTCTCGGTCCTGGCCGCCCTGTGCGAGGCCCGGCTGCGCGGCGCCCCGCACGCCCCGCCGCCCACCGTGGAACAGCTCGTGGAGCGGCTGCGCCCCGTGTGGCCCGCGGCGAACCGCGCGGCCGTGCAGTGGAACATCGACTACCTCGCGGTCAAGCTGCGGCTCAAGCCCGCACCCGAGACCGCCGCCCGCGGCCCCCGGCTCCACGGCAAGAAGGACTCCCTGGTCTCGCTGGCGCTCCGCTTCGACCTGGTCCGCGAGGACGACCTGCGCGTCCTCGGCCCGGCCCGGCCGCTCCCGTGACCCGCGGCTCCCCCGTCGACGTGCCGCCGGGCTACCGGGTCGGCTGCTGGGAGGTCGGACCGCTGCTGGCGTCCGGCTCCTTCGCCGCCGTGTACGCGGCCCGGCGCACGGCCCCCTCCGGCACGCTCCCGGCGACCGCCGCCCTCAAGTTCCTGCCGACCGGCACGGCCACCCCGCGCCGCCTCACCCACCTGCGCGAACTGGCCGACCGGGAGCTGCAGTTGCTCCGCCGGCTGCACGGCACCCCGCGCCTGATCCGCCTGTACGAGGCGCTGACGGTCGACGACCCGGACTCCCCCGCGCTCGACGGCGCCACCGTGCTCGTCCTGGAGAAGGCGCAGGACTCGCTGGCGGGGCTCCTCGACCGCACTCCGTGCCCGCCCCGCGGCCCCGAACTGCTCGCGCAGATCGCCGAGGGGCTCGGCCAGCTGCACCGGGCGGGGTGGGTGCACGGCGACCTGAAACCGGCCAACGTGCTGGTGATGAAGGACGGTTCGGCCCGACTCGCCGACTTCAACCTGGCGGCCGAACTGGACGGCACGCACGCGTACGCGCCCGCGTTCGCGACACCCGACCACACCCCGCCCGAGCTGTTCTGGTCGACGCTCGACGAGCGCGGCCAGGAGATCCGGCCCACCGCGGACATCTGGGCGTACGGGGTGCTCGCACATCTCGTCCTGACCGGCGCGCACCCGCTGCCCGGCGGCACCCCGACGGCCCGCCGCGACGCCGCCGTGCGCTACGCACAGGGCCTCGACGAGCTGCGGCTCTCGCCCCGGCTGCCCGCCGAGTGGCGCGAGGTGGTGCA
>NZ_WWIA01001071.1 GCF_009870065.1 Streptomyces sp. SID5785
GTCGAGGTGCAGGGCGCTGGTGTCGACGCCCCGATCGGCGAGTGCGTCACGCATGTAGTGTCCGGCGTCGTCGTCTCCGACCCGGCCCGCGAACGCGACCTTCAGGCCGAGCCGGGCGGCGCCGCAGGCCATGATCGCGGCGGAGCCGCCGAGGGTCAGGGAGCCGGTGTCGACGCGTTGTTCGCGCTGGTCGAAGGCGAGCGGTTCGGTCAGGGGGCCGACGATCACATCGGGGTTGGCGTCGCCGACGACGAGCAGGTCGTAGCGGTGCGGCATGGCAGATCCTTCAGGTCGTACGGGACAGAGTGCGCAGGCGGGCATGCAGTCGGGCATGCAACTGGGGCGGGATCGGCGTCAGCCCTTGAGGCCGCTCGACGTGAGGGACCGGATGAAGGTCTTCTGCGCGGCGAGGAACGCGAGCAGCACCGGCAGGACGGTGATCACATTGCCCGCCATCACCGCGGACCAGCGGGTGTGATGCGTTCCCTGGAACGTGGTGAGGCCCAGTTGCAGCGTGTACTGCGTGTCGTGGTTGATGGCGATCAGCGGCCAGGACAGGTCGTTCCACGTGGTCAGGAAGGTCAGCACCGCGACCGTGGCGAGGGCGGGCCGGGCGAGCGGCAGCACGACCGACCACAGCACCCGCAGCCGTGAGCAGCCGTCGATCCAGGCGGCCTCCTCCAGCTCGCGTGGCAGCGAGAGGAAGAACTGCCGCAGCAGGAAGACCGCGAACGGTGTCACGAGCGAGGGCACGATGAGCGCGCCGAGGGTGTCGATGAGCCCGAGCTTCTTCATCACCAGGAAGGTCGGGATCATCGTCAGCTGGAACGGCACCGCCATGGTCGCGAGCATCAGCATGAGCAGCACGCGTGAGCCCGCGAACCGCATGCGGGCGAAGGCATAGCCGCCCAGCGCGCCGAACACGAGGTTGGAGACCACCGCGACCGACGAGACGACGACCGAATTGAGCAGCCAGCGCGGGAACATGCCGTTGCCGAGGACGTACCGGTAGCCGCCGAGGTCGATGCCGGAGGGGATCAGCGCGGGCGGGAACCGGTTGAACTGGGCGTCGCTCATCACGGAGCTGACGAGCAGCCACAGCAGCGGCAGGGCGAACAGAACGGCGAGCGGGGCGAGCAGCAGATGCCAGGCGCTGAACGGCAGTCGCCGGCCGGGGCGGCGGACGTCGGCGGGCTCGACGGCCGGCTGTCGTGCGGCCTTGGGCAGGGAGGTCGTCGTGGTCATGAGGCGGCTGCTTCCCCACGAGGCCGGCGTCCGCGGGCACGGACGACCCGCACGAGGACGGTCGGCACGAGGAGCGCCAGGGCGAGGACGTACGCGGCGGCGGCTCCGTATCCCGCGGTGAAGTTCTTGAACGCCTGCTCCCAGATGAAGTAGACGATGACCGTGGTGGAGCCGAGCGGGCCGCCCTTGGTGGTGACGTAGACCAGGTCGAAGACCTGCAAGGACTGGATCGTCTGCCACAGGAGCAGGAACGCGCTGACCGGGGCGATCGTGGGCAGCGTGACGTGGCGCAGCACGTGCCTGCGTTCCGCTCCGTCCAGGCGGGCCGCCTCGATGAGCTCCTTCGGCACGTCCTGGAGGGCGGCGAGGTAGATCACGGTGCACAGCCCCGTGCCGCTCCAGAGCGAGATGGCGACCAGCACGTACAGCGCCTGCGACGGGTCGGTGAGGAAGCTCTGTGCGGAGACGCCGAGTCGGTGCAGTACGGAGTTGGCGACGCCGAACTCCGGGTCGAGGACGAAGGAGAACAGCACACCCTGGGCCGTGGCCGAGACGACGAACGGCACGAAGAAGAGGGTGCGGTAGAGGCCGACGCAGCGGATCTGCCGGTTCAGGGCCAGGGCGAGAGCCAGCCCGGCGGCGATGCTCAGTGGCACGTACAGGAGTGTGTAGAGCAGGGTGTTGCGGACGGCTTCGTGGAAGTGCGGGTCCTGCACCAGCGCGTGGTAGTTGTCCAGGCCCACCCAGCGGCTCGGGGTGACGAGGTCGCTGGCGCGGAAGGAGAGCAGCAGTGACCACAGGACCGGGACGACACTCAGGCCGATGATGACCAGGACCGACGGTGAGACGAAGGCCCAGGCGGTGGCGGCCTCCCGCTGTCGTCGCCGGCGCAGGGTGTGGGGTGCGGACCGGTCGGGCGGCACGGTCAGGGGTGTGGGACGTCGTGGCATGTCAGGTCCTCAACGCGGTATCAGCAGGGCGGCGTTGGCGTTCTCGGCGCAGGCGCGGATTGCCGCCTGTGGGTCGGCGCGGCCCAGCAGCACGGAGACGATGGCCTCACCCAGCGCCTGGGAGATGCTCGGATAGGCGGGGTGCACGGGCCGCACCCGGGCCGAGGGCAGTGCTTCGGTGAACACCGGCAGGCCCGGCGTGCGGGCGGCGTGCTCGCGCCAGGCACGGGCGTTCTCGCTGCCCCGGCTCAGCGGCAGACTGCCCGCGTCCACGTCCCACCGGCTGTCCTGGTCGGGGTGGGTGAGCCAGCTGACGAACGTGCGGGCGGCCCGGGTGCGGGCCTCGCCGTTGTCGAAGACCGTCCAGGTGTCGGGGCCGGAGATCGTCACGGGTCTCCCGTCGAAGGTCGGCAGCGGCACCACGTGGTAGTCGAGTTTCGCCTGGGTGATGTCCGGCAGTTGCCAGGGGCCGGTCGGCACCATGGCCATCCGGCCGGACAGGAACACCTTGTACATCTGCTCGCTGCCGGGCTTGGGGTCGACGTAGACGCTCTTGTCGCGGACCAGGTCACGGACGACTTCGAGGGCCCGTACGCCTTCCTGGGCGAAGCCGATGTGCTTGCCGTCCTCGGCGATCACGTCGCCGCCGAGTCCCCAGACCAGGGGCCACAGCCGCCAGACCGTGTCCTCGTCGCCGGTCCCCGGCCACCCGGTGCCGAAGCGGCCCTCGCCGGTGTCGGTCAGGCGCCGGGCGAGATCGGTGAAGTCGTCCCAGCGCCAACCCGGTCGGGGCAGAGCGAGTCCGGCCTCGGCGAACAGCTTCTTGTTGCAGACCATGGCCAGGGTGTCGACGACCGCGGGCAGCGCGCGGACCCTGCCGTTGATGGTGACCGCCTGCCGGGCCGAGGGCCAGTAGCTCGTCCAGGGGGCGGACCGGTCGCGGACGAACGAGGTGAGGTCGACGGCCTGAGGGCTGCGCGCGACGCTGGCCAGGTCGGAACCGAAGACGAACGCCACGTCGGGGTAGGCGCCCGAGGCCAGCGCCGCGGTGACCTTCTGCAGCATGGCGTCCGCCAGGACGCCGCCGCCCAGGTCGACGCGGATGTCCGGGTGGGCGCGGTGGAACGCGGCGACGAGCCCCTTGATCACCTTCAGGGCGGTGTCCGTCTGCCCGTGCCACACCTGGATCGTGACCGTGCCGTCGGCACCGACCCCGTCGGCCGC
>NZ_WWIA01001072.1 GCF_009870065.1 Streptomyces sp. SID5785
CGGGCACTCGCCGAGGAGTTGCTCGACGAGCTGGCCCGGCTGCCCGCCCCGGACGGCGGCACCGAACCGGTCCCCCGGCCCCACCCGCCCGCGGTCCGGCAGGGCGGCGCCCGGCCGGACCCGGAGCGGGAACGCGACCGGCTGCACGCCGCCTGGCTCGGCCGGGCCGCCGGGTGCCTGCTCGGCAAGCCCGTGGAGAAGCTGCCGCTCGAAGGTATCCGCGCCCTCGCCGGGGCCACCGGCAACCGCCCGCTGCGCACCTGGTTCACCGAGCGCGGCCTCGACCCCGTGCTCGCCCGCACCTACCCGTGGAACCGCCGCTCCCGCGCCACCTCCCTCGCCGAGAACATCGACGGGATGCCCGAGGACGACGACCTCGACCACCCGCTGCTGTGCCTGCTGCTGCTGCGGCGCCACGGCCGGGACTTCACGACCGAGGACGTGGCCCGGCTCTGGCTCGACGAGCTGCCGGCCGGGCGCACCTTCACCGCCGAGCGCGTCGCGTACCGCAATCTGCTCGCCGGGCTCGAACCGCCGCTGACCGCGAGCCACCGCAACCCGTTCCGTGAGTGGATCGGCGCGCAGATCCGCGCCGACGTCTACGGCTGGACCACCCCGGGCGACCCGGCGCGCGCCGCCGAACTCGCCCGCAGGGACGCCTCGCTGACCCACACCGCGAACGGCGTGTACGGCGCCCAGTTCGTGGCGGCGGCGCTCGCGCACGCGGCGGGCCCCGTCCCGACCACCGTCCACGAGGCCCTGGGCGCGGGCCTCGCACACGTCCCGGCCGGCTCCCGGTACGCGCGCGCCGTCCGCTTCGGCATCGACGCGGCGCGCGCCGAACCCACCGGCACCGCCGCCGGGTTCGAGACGGTCGTGGACCGGCTGCACGCCGCGTACGGCGACCACCACTGGGTGCACGTCCTGCCCAACGCGGCGCTGCTCGCCGCCGCGCTCACCCATGCCGACGGCGACTTCGCGGGCTCGATCTGCCGGGCCGTGTCGGGCGGCTGGGACACCGACTCCAACGGGGCGACGGCCGGCTCGCTCGCCGGGCTCCTCGCGGGGCACCCCGACGCCCTCGGCGAGCACTGGACCGCCCCGCTGAAGAACCGTCTCGCCAGTACGGTCACCGGCTTCGACGGCATCGGCTTCGACGAACTCGCCCGGCTCACCCTGGAGGCCCGCGCATGACGACACCCCCGCCCACGCACCCGGCGTCGACGAGTCCCCCGCCCGTGCAGGATCCGCCGGCCGGCGGCCCGCTCGCGGGGCTGCGCGTGCTGGACCTGGCCACGCTGTTCGCCGGCCCGCTGTGCGCCACGATGCTCGGCGACTTCGGCGCCGAGGTCGTCAAGGTCGAGCACCCGCGCCGCCCCGACCCGTCGCGCGGGCACGGCCCGGCGAAGGACGGCGTCGGCCTGTGGTGGAAGCTCCTCGGCCGGAACAAGCGCACCGTCACGCTGGACCTGTCGACGCCGGGCGGCCGCGAGGTCCTGCTGCGGCTGGCCGCCGGGGCGGACGTCGTCGTCGAGAACTTCCGCCCCGGCACCCTCGAACGCTGGGGCCTCGGCTGGGACGAGCTCAGCGCCGCGAACCCGCGCCTTGTCCTGGCCCGCGTCACCGGCTTCGGCCAGTTCGGGCCGTCCGCGCGGCGGCCCGGTTTCGGCACGCTGGCGGAGGCGATGAGCGGCTTCGCGGCGATCACCGGCGAGCCCGACGGGCCGCCGACCCTGCCGCCGTTCGGCCTCGCCGACTCCATCGCCGCGCTCGCCTGCTCCTACGCGGTGATGGCGGCGCTGCGCGGGCGGGACCTGACCGGACGCGGGCAGGTCGTCGACATGGCGATCATCGAGCCGATCCTGACCGTGCTGGGCCCGCACCCCGTCTGGTACGACCAGCTCGGCTACGTCCAGGAGCGCACCGGGAACCGGTCCACGAACAACGCGCCGCGCAACACGTACCGCACCGCCGACGGGAAGTGGGTCGCGGTGTCCACCTCCGCCCAGTCCGTCGCCGAGCGCGTGATGCACCTGGTCGGGCGGCCCGAGCTGATCGACGCGGAGTGGTTCGCCACCGGCGCCGGGCGCGCCGCCCACGCGGACGAGCTGGACGCGGCGGTCGGCGGCTGGATCGCGGCACGCGGCCGGGACGAGGTGCTCGCCGGGTTCGAGAAGGCGGAGGCGGCGGTCGCACCGGTCCACGACATCCGGGACGTGATGGCCGACGAGCAGTACGCGGCCCTGGGCTCGATCGTCGAGCTGCCCGACCCGGAGCTCGGCTCGGTCCGCATGCAGAACGTCCTGTTCCGGCTCTCCGGGACGCCGGGCGCGATCCGCTGGACCGGCCGCCCGCACGGCGCGGACACCGACGAGGTCCTCGGCGGGCTCGGCCTGACCGGGGCCGAGATCGGGGCGCTGCGCGCGGCGGGTGCGGTGTGACGCCGCCGCCCGGCGGCCCGCCGTTCGGCGGTCCGCTCCTCCTGACCTGGCTGTACGCACCCGGGGACCGGCCCGAGGTCGTCGCCAAGGCGCTGGACTCGGGCGCGGACGTGGTCCTCGTCGACCTGGAGGACGCGGTCGCCCCCGACCGCAAGGCGTACGCGCTCGACGCGACGGCGGAGCTGCTCACGCAGCGGCACCGGGTCCCGGTGCACGTGCGGGTCAACGCCCTGGACGGGCCGCTCGCCGAGCTGGAGGTGCGCCGGCTGAGCCCGCTGCCCGGCCTGGACGCGCTGCGGCTGCCGAAGGTGCACGACGTGTCCGATCTGGACCGGGCGCTCGACTGGGCGGTCGAGGTGCCGCACTGCTACGCCCTGCTCGAGTCGGCCCTCGGCGTCGAGCAGGCGTTCGCGATCGCGGCGCATCCGGCGGTGCACGGCATCGCGCTCGGCGAGGCGGACCTGCGCGCCGACCTCGGGATCACGGCCCCGGCCGGGCTCGCATGGGTGCGCGGCCGGGCCGTGGTCGCCGCCCGCGCGGCACGGCTGCCGCCCCCGCCGCAGTCCGTGCACCCGGACATCCGCGACCTGGCGGGGCTCGCCCGGTCCTGCGCCGAGGGCCGGGCCCTGGGCTTCCTCGGCCGGATGGCGATCCATCCGCGCCAGCTGCCGGTGATCGAGGACGCCTTCCGGCCGACGGCCGCGGAGGTGACGGCGGCCCGGGAGGTCGTCGCCGCGGCGGCCACGGACGCGGGGGCGCTGGCCCTGCCGGACGGGCGGTTCGTGGACGCGGCGGTGGTCGCGGGGGCGCGGCGCACCCTGGCCCTCGCGGCGCGGTGCGGGCAGCAGCACGGGGACCGGCGCGGTCCCGGGCCCCGGACCGCGGACGGGGACGGAAACGGGGGCGCCGGACCCGTACGGTCCTGCGCCCCCGTCGACGTGCGGAGCTGACAGCGGTCGGGCGTCAGCCCTTCTTGGCCCCGGCTCCCGCGCCGTTCTCGGCGGTGTCGCCCGACCCGGACGCGCTGTCGTCCGGGTCGCCGGCGGAGTCCTCCGGCGCGGCCTTCTTCAGATCCGGCGTGCCCTTGTCAGGGTCGGCCGCGTCCTTGGTTCCCGCGTCCTCGGTTCCGGCGTCCTCGGCCGCCGCTCCGTCCCGGTCCTCACCGGAGGCGTCCGCGCCCGGCTCGACGATCTCCTCGCGGCCCGGCCGCGTCCTCGCCGAGACGACCATGTAGAGCACGGCGAGCAGGAAGACGAAGAGCGCGGTCCAGTTGTTGAGCCGCAGACCGAGGATGTGGTGCGCGTCGTCGACCCGCATGTACTCGATCCAGAATCGGCCCACGCAGTACGCGGCGACGTACAGGGCGAACGCCCGGCCGTGTCCGAGCTTGAACCGGCGGTCCGCCCAGATGACGAGCAGCGCGACACCGATGCACCACAGCGACTCGTACAGGAACGTCGGGTGGTAGTAGCCCGGCACCCGGCCGTCCGTGTCGGAGGTGATGTGCAGGGCCCACGGCACGTCGGTCGCGCGGCCGTAGAGCTCCTGGTTGAACCAGTTGCCCCAGCGGCCGACGGCCTGGGCGAGGACGATGCCGGGCGCGATCGCGTCGGCGTACGCCGGGAGCGGGATGCCGCGGCGGCGGCAGCCGATCCAGGCGCCGACCGCACCGAGCGCGATGGCGCCCCAGATGCCGAGGCCGCCCTCCCAGATCTTGAAGGCGTCCACCCAGTCACGGCCCGCGCTGAAGTACAGCTCGTAGTCCGTGATCACGTGGTAGAGACGCCCGCCGACCAGGCCGAACGGCACCGCCCAGACGGCGATGTCGGCCACCGTGCCGGGTCGGCCGCCGCGGGCGATCCAGCGTCTGTTGCCGAGCCAGACGGCCACGAAGACGCCGATGATGATGCAGAACGCATAGCCGCGCAGCGGAATGGGGCCGAGGTGGACCACTCCGCGGGACGGACTGGGAATGTAGGCAAGTTCCATGGCAGGGTCGACGCTACCGTGCCGGACGGCACCGCCGCCGGGCGGCCCGGCAACGGTTCCATGACGACTTGCCCGGTCCCCCTACTTGTTCGCCGCCTCGACCAGCTGCTTGAACTTGGCCGGGGTCAGCGTGTTGTCCTCCATCAGGTTCTTGCCGTCGAGCAGGACCGTCGGCGTGCCGGTGTGGCCCGCGTCCTGGAAGGCCTTGTACGACTTCTGGATCCAGGAGTCGTACGTGCCGTCCTTGACGCACTTCTCGAACGTGTCCGTCGGCAGGCCGTCGACCTTGCCGGCCAGCTGGATCAGCTTGTCGTCGGACGCGTAGGCGTCGTCGGTCTCCTCCGGCTGATTCTCGAACAGGACGTCGTGGTAGTCGCGGAAGCGGCCCGCGTCCTGCGAGCACGCCGCCGCGTTCCCCGCGCGCAGCGAGCCGCTGCCGCGCAGGTTCCCGTCGATGAGAGTGACCGTGTGGTACTCGACGCGGAGCTTTCCGGCGTCGGTCAGCTCGTGGATCGCCGAGCGGTAGGTGTTCTCGAAGGACTTGCAGGCCGGGCAGCGGAAGTCCTCCCACACCGTGAGCGTGGACTTCGCCGATTCCTTGCCGACGGGGATCGCCAGCCGGTCCTTCCCCGACGCGCCCTTCGGGGCCGTCACCGGGCCCGAGGCGTCGCTGGAGCTGTCGCCCGAGTTCGCGGCGACGACGCCGATCACTGCGGCGAGCCCCAGCACGCAGACGACGGCGGCGCCCACGATCAACGTCCTGCGCCGCTTCTCCGCGGCCTTCTGCTTCTCGCGCTCGACGGCCAGCCGCTCACGGGCCGTGCGCTTTCCCTCACGGTTCTTCTCGCTCACACCCGCGCCAACGAACCGGGGAGGCGCGAGCGCGCCTCCCCGACCCCACTTCCACCCGTACGGGTGACCTACTGCCGTCCGGCCCTGACTCCTTCGGCCAGTTCGGCCGCGAGGGTGCGGACCCCGGCGAGACCCGCCGCCTCGTCCTCGGCGTCCAGCATCCGCTTCACGAAGGCGGAGCCGACGATGACGCCGTCGGCGAAGGCGGCGACCTCCGCGGCCTGCCGCGCGTCGGAGACGCCGAGCCCGACGCAGACCGGCAGGTCGGTCGTCGCCTTGGTGCGGCGGACGAGGTCCTGGGCCTGGCTGCCCACGGACTCGCGGGTGCCGGTGACGCCCATCAGGGACGCCGCGTACACGAAGCCCGAGCCGGCCGCCGTGATCGTGGCGAGCCGCTCGTCCTTGCTGCTGGGGGCGACGACGAACACGGTGGCGAGCCCGTGCTTGTCGGCGTGCTCCCGCCAGGTCGCCGACTCCTGCACCGGCAGGTCGGGCAGGATGCAGCCCGCGCCGCCGGCCTCGGCGAGCTCGGCGGTGAAGCGCTCGACGCCGTAGATGTAGATCGGGTTCCAGTACGTCATGACGAGGACCGGCTTGCCGGTGGCCTCGTGCGCCTCGCGGACGGTGCGCATGACGTCCTTGATCTTGAGGCCGCCGCGCAGCGCGATGTCGTCGGCGGTCTGGATGACCGGACCGTCGAGCACCGGGTCGGAGTGCGGCAGGCCGACCTCGACGACGTCGGCGCCGCCCTCGAAGGCGGCCTTCACGGCCTCGATGCCGCCGTCGACGCTCGGGAAGCCCGCGGGCAGGTAGGCGATGAGGGCGGCGCGGCCCTCGGCCCGGGCGCCGGCCAGGGTGTCGTTCAACAGGTGGACGTTGCCGCTCACTTGGCGTCTCCCTCGATCTCGGCGGTGTCGGCGGCGTCGGCCGCGACCTCGGCGTCGGTGCCCTCGTCGTACAGGCCGAAGTAGCGCGCGGCCGTGTCCATGTCCTTGTCGCCGCGGCCCGACAGGTTGACGACGATCAGGCCGTCCCTGCCGAGCTCCTTGCCGATCTCGATGGCGCCCGCGAGGGCGTGCGCCGACTCGATGGCCGGGATGATGCCCTCCGTACGGGACAGGAGGCGCAGCGCCTGCATCGCGGCGTCGTCGGTGACCGCGCGGTACTCGCCGCGGCCGCTGTCCTTCAGGTAGGCGTGCTCGGGGCCGATGCCCGGGTAGTCGAGCCCGGCCGAGATCGAGTAGGGCTCGGTGATCTGGCCCTCCTCGTCCTGGAGGACGTAGGAGCGCGAGCCGTGCAGGATGCCGGGCACACCCGCGGTCAGGGTCGCCGCGTGCTCGCCGGTCTCGACGCCGTGCCCGGCCGGCTCGCAGCCGATGAGACGGACGTCCGCGTCGGGGATGAAGGCGTGGAACAGGCCGATGGCGTTGGAGCCGCCGCCCACGCAGGCGACGGCGGCGTCGGGCAGCCGGCCCGCCTGCTCCTGGATCTGGCGGCGGGCCTCGACGCCGATGACCCGGTGGAAGTCGCGGACCATGGCCGGGAACGGGTGCGGGCCCGCGACCGTGCCGAAGAGGTAGTGCGTGCGGTCGACGTTGGCGACCCAGTCGCGGAACGCCTCGTTGATGGCGTCCTTGAGGGTGCGGCTGCCGGACTTCACGGCGATGACCTCGGCGCCGAGCATGCGCATGCGGGCCACGTTGAGGGCCTGGCGCTGGGTGTCGATCTCGCCCATGTAGATGGTGCAGTCGAGGCCGAACAGCGCGCAGGCGGTGGCCGTGGCGACGCCGTGCTGGCCCGCGCCGGTCTCGGCGATGACGCGGGTCTTGCCCATGCGCTTGGTGAGCAGGGCCTGGCCGAGCACGTTGTTGATCTTGTGCGAGCCGGTGTGGTTCAGGTCCTCGCGCTTGAGGAAGACCCGGGCGCCGCCGGCGTGCTCGGCGAACCGGGGCACCTCGGTGAGGCTGCTCGGGCGGCCCGTGTAGTGGACGAGGAGGTCGTCGAGCTCGCGGGCGAACTCCGGGTCGTTCTTGGCCTTGTCGTACTCGACGGCGACCTCGTCCACGGCGGCGACGAGCGCCTCCGGGATGAACGTGCCGCCGAACTCCCCGAAGTAGCCCTCGGGGCTCGGGATGTGACCGTCGGGGTCGGGGATGAAGTAGTCGCTGGGCATGCGGTTGTACCTCGCGGGTGATCGATGTGCGGGCTGCCTTGGATGTACCTACACGCCGTAGGCACATGGGCACGTACGCGACGGATGCGCCGTCGTGGCTGGTCGCGCAGTTCCCCGCGCCCCTGCGGGGCGCTCTAAACAGGCGCCCCGTGCCATCGCATGCCGTTGATCTGGCCCGGCTCCGAGCCGATGTGGTAGCGGACCCGGCGGCCGCGCACGCGTCGCGCAGGCGCCCGGCAGCCGCGGGGGCGGCAGCCGGGGGCGAGGCGGGCGGCGATGGGCATGTCGGAGGTCAGGACCTTCCGTGGCGCAGCGCCGGGTGGGCGCCCGCGGCGACGAGGTCGGCGACGGCGGCCCGGGGGTCGCGGCCGGTGACGAGGGACTCGCCGACGAGCACGGCGTCGGCGCCCGCGTTGGCGTACGCGATCAGGTCGTGCGGGCCGCGCACGCCGGACTCGGCGACCTTGACGATGTGGTCCGGGATGTCCGGGGCGACGCGCTCGAAGGTGCCGCGGTCGACCGTGAGGTCCTTCAGGTTCCGCGTGTTGATGCCGATCACCTTGGCGCCCGCGTCGACGGCACGCTCCACCTCGTCCTCGTCGTGGGCCTCGACGAGCGGGGTGAGGCCGATGGACTCGGCCCGCTCGATGAGGGACTCCAGGGCCGGCTGATCCAGGGCGGCCACGATCAGCAGGGCGAGGTCGGCGCCGTACGCGCGGGCCTCCCACAGCTGGTACGAGGTGACGATGAAGTCCTTGCGCAGGACCGGGATGTCGACCTTGGCACGGACGGCCTCGAGGTCGGCGAGGGAGCCGCCGAAGCGGCGCTGCTCGGTGAGCACGGAGATGACGGACGCGCCGCCCGCCTCGTAGTCGGCGGCGAGCGCGGCCGGGTCGGCGATCGCAGCGAGCGCGCCCTTGGAGGGGCTGGAGCGCTTCACCTCGCAGATGACCTTGACGCCGTCGCCGCGCAGGGCCGCCACGCCGTCCCTGGCCGCCGGGGCCTTCGCCGCGCGGTCCTTGAGCTCGTCGAGGCTGACGCGCGCCTGCCGTTCCGCGAGGTCGGCACGGACTCCGTCGATGATCTCGTCGAGCACACTCACGCGAGCGGATTCCCTTCTGGCAGGTCCCGGGGCAACCGGATGGTCTCTGTGATGGTATCCGCAGGAAGGCGAAGGCTCCGCATCCGGTTGACCGCGGTCCCACTCCGTGGACAGCGTCACGGACGCTCTGACCTGCGGCCCGTCGGGGCGGGAGCGCATGGGGTCAGGGGGTCAGGAAGCCGCCGAACGGCAGGTTGCGTACGACCGTGAAGGCCAGTACGACGGCGCCGGCCGCCCACAGATGGATCCGGCCGAGCGCGGGGGCGAAGGCGCGGCCGCGCAGCGCGCGGAGCGTCCACACCACCCAGACGACGGCGAAGAGGGCGTAGCCGGCGACCGCGAGGGCGTTGTCCCCGACGGCGCCGGCGAGGTCGCCGTGGGCGACGGCGTGGGCGCTGCGCAGTCCGCCGCAGCCCGGACAGAAGGCGCCGGTGAGCTGGAGGAAGGGGCAGCCGGGGTAGTGCCCCGGCTCGTTGGGGTCGACGGCGCCGACGTAGCCGAACGCGGTGACGACGGCGGCGAGCGTGCCCACCGGGACGGCGATGCGGCGCAGCGCGGAGCCGGGCGCGGCGGGCGGCGCGGGGTCGGCGTGCTCGGCGGGGGCCCGGGTCTCGCTCGTCTCGACGGTCACCCGTGCATTGTGGCCCGGCGCGCACGGCGCCGCCCGTCCACGGACGCGAAAGGGGCGGTGCGGCGATCTGCTCGCCGTACCGCCCCCGGGGTGCGTGCGGGGCTCAGGCCTCCGAGCCCGCGGCCTGCGGGGCGCCCGCGGCGACGTGCGGGAGCTGCAGCTCGGCGCGGCGGGGCTTGCCCATGCCGGCCAGGTGCATGACGCCGCCGACGACCGCGGCGAGCGCGAGCAGGGCCATCCCGGCCCAGAATCCGGCGACGCTGCCCATCACCATGAAGGCGCCCCCGACGATGAAGCCGATGAAGGCGATGATGACACCGGTCCAGGCGGCCGGGGTGTGTCCGTGGCTGGCATCCGCCATGGCTTGCTCCTCATTGCTGATGGGTGTTCTTACGGCCCATGTGTACGGCCCATGTGTACGCAGGGCGTACGACGTTCGTTTCCATTGTCCCGTACCGCCGGACGGCGCTGAACCGGGGGTCGGCGGGGTCCTGCGGGGTCATGCGGTGCCGGTCGGGTCCTCGCCTCGGTCCAGGGCCTTCCACAGGTCCTCGGGGCGGTCCGGGTCGACGGCCCGGGGCTGGCGGGGGCGCGGGGCGCCGGAGCGCTCGTAGCGGCCGCCCATCGAGGGCCAGGCGGCGCCGTAGACGACGGCGAGGATCCCGGCGATCAGGATGAGGGCGCCGCCGCCGGCCGCGACGTAGGGCCAGGCGGTGTGGGTGAGCGCGTCGATCGTGGTCGAGGCGTCACCGGCGGCCTGGGCGGCCTTCTCGTCGAGCGCCGAGCTGTCGTCGGCGCCGAGCACGGCGGCGGCCACGGCGCCCGCGCCGCTGAGCGCGAGCAGCGCGGCGACGAGGACGCGGCCGACGCGGCGCACGGCGAAGACGGCGACCAGGGCGGCGAGCCCGACGATCGCGAGGGCGGCGGGCACACCGGTCACGTCGCTGCCCTTCGCGGTGAGCGGCAGCTCGCCGCCCGCGACGGCGGCGATGCCCGAGCACCACTCCTGGCGGGAGGCGAGCAGCGCGACGGCGGCGCCCACCGCCCCGAAGAGCAGCGCGATGCCGAGACTGCGCCGGCCGGTCCGGTTCGGACCGTCGGGGTCGGCGTCGGCGGCGTCGGTGCGGGGGTGGGGTACGGCAGTCACGTACTCCACTATCTCTCTTCGCCCGCGGTGCGCGGGCGCCGGGGGCGGGAGGCGTGCGTCACGTCACAGCCGGTTCGCCGTGTGGACGGCCCGCAGGACGGCCGCCGCCTTGTTACGGCATTCGGTGTCCTCGGCGACGGGGTCGGAGTCGGCGACGACGCCCGCACCCGCCTGGACGTAGGCGGTGCCGTCGCGCAGCAGGGCGGTGCGGATGGCGATGGCGGTGTCGGAGTCGCCCGCGAAGTCGAGGTAGCCGACGCAGCCGCCGTACAGGCCGCGCCGGGACGGCTCCAGCTCGTCGATGATCTGCATCGCGCGGGGCTTGGGCGCGCCGGAGAGGGTGCCCGCGGGGAAGCAGGCGGTGAGGACGTCGAAGGCGGTGCGGCCCTCGGCGACCTGCCCGGTGACGGTCGACACGATGTGCATGACGTGCGAGTACCGCTCGACGGACATGAAGTCGACGACCTCGACGGAGCCGGGCTCGCAGACCCGCCCCAGGTCGTTGCGCCCGAGGTCGACGAGCATGAGGTGCTCGGCGCGCTCCTTGGGGTCGGCCATCAGCTCGTCGGCGAGGGCCTGGTCCTCCTGCGGGGTGGCGCCGCGCGGGCGGGTGCCGGCGATGGGGTGGACCATGGCGCGGCCGTCCTCGACCTTGACGAGGGCCTCGGGGGACGAGCCGACGACGTCGAAGGCGCTTCCGTCGCCGCAGGGGAAGCGGAACAGGTACATGTACGGCGACGGGTTCGTGGCCCGCAGGACCCGGTACACGTCGAGGGCGCTCGCGGTGCACGGCGTCTCGAAGCGCTGCGAGGGGACGACCTGGAAGGCCTCGCCCGCGCGGATCCGCTCCTTGATGTCGTCGACGGCGTCCTGGTACTGCGTGCCGCCCCACAGCGCGGTGTACTCGGGAAGCTCGGACGGCGGGAGCGCGGCCGGGGGCGACTCCAGGGGCTTGCCGAGGTCGGCCTCCATCGCGTCGAGCCGGGCGACGGCGTCCGCGTGGGCCTCGTCGACGCCGGTGTCGAGGTCGTTGTGGTTGATCGCGTTGGCGATCAGCAGGACCGAGCCGTCCCAGTGGTCGAGCACGGCGAGGTCGCTGGTCAGCAGCATCGTCAGCTCGGGCAGCCGGAGGTCGTCGCGCTCCCCCGGGCCGATCTTCTCCAGGCGGCGCACGATGTCGTAGCCGAGGTAGCCGACCATGCCGCCGGTGAACGGAGGCAGGCCCTCGTCGTGGTGCGGGGTGTGCAGTGCCTCGACGGTGGCGCGCAGCGCGGCGAGCGGGTCCCCGTCGACGGGGACGCCGACGGGCGGGGTGCCGAGCCAGTGGGCCCGGCCGTCCCGCTCGGTCAGCGTGCCGGCGGAGCGGACGCCCACGAACGAGTAGCGGGACCACGACCGGCCGTTCTCCGCGGACTCCAGGAGGAACGTGCCGGGGCGCTCGGCGGCGAGCTTGCGGTACAGGCCGACGGGGGTGTCGCCGTCCGCGAGGAGCTTGCGGCTGACGGGGATCACGCGGCGGTCGGTCGCGAGCTTGCGGAAGGTCTCGAGGTCCATGGCCGCCGACCCTACTGGCTCAGCGGGAGGACGTCGGCGTCGAAGCAGGTGCGGTCGCCGGTGTGGCAGGCGGCGCCGACCTGGTCGACCTTGACGAGCACGGTGTCGGCGTCGCAGTCGAGCGCCACGGACTTCACGTGCTGGACGTGCCCGGAGGTGTCGCCCTTGACCCAGTACTCCCCGCGGCTGCGCGACCAGTAGGTGCAGCGGCCCGTGGTGAGGGTGCGGTGCAGTGCCTCGTCGTCCATCCAGCCGAGCATGAGCACCTCGCCGGTGTCGTACTGCTGGGCGATGGCGGGCACCAGGCCGTCGGCGCTGCGCTTGAGGCGTGCGGCGACGGCCGGGTCGAGGTCGCTGGGGCGGGAGGTGCTGGTCATGTCTGCCATTGTGCCGCGCCCGGATGACCCGGCCGGTGGCCGTCCACTGTCCGGACGGTGGGGGCGGTCGTAGGCTGGCGGTCATGTCGACCCATGCCAAGCGTGAACGGCTCCTGCTCGCCGATCTGTTGGAGGCCGCGGGCCCGGAGGCCCCGACCCTGTGCGAGGGGTGGAACGCCCGGGACCTCGCGGCCCATGTGGTGGTGCGCGAGCGCCGTCCGGACGCGGCGGGCGGCGCCTTCGTGAAGCCGCTGGCCGCCCGCCTCGAGCGGGTGCAGGCCGAGTTCGCGGACAAGCCGTACGAGGAGCTCATCCAGTTGATCCGCACCGGTCCGCCGCGCTTCTCGCCGTTCTCGGTGAAGCAGCTGGACGAGGCGGCGAACGCGGTGGAGTTCTACGTGCACGCCGAGGACGTGCGCCGCGCACAGCCGGACTGGACGCCGCGCGAGCTGGACCCGGTCTTCTCGGACGTGCTGTGGTCCCGGCTGGAGAAGATGGCCCGGGTGATGGGCCGCAGGGCGCCGGTGGGCCTGGTGCTGCGGCGCCCGGACGGCCAGACGGCGGTCGCGCACCGCGGCACCCCGGTCGTGACGGTCACCGGGGAGCCGCCCGAGCTGCTGATGTACGCGTTCGGGCGGCAGGGCGCGGCGAAGGTGGAGATCGAGGGCGACGAGGCGGCGATCACACAGCTGAGCGAGACGAAGGCGCTGGGGATCTGACCGCTTCGTCCGGGGCCTTCGGGGTCTCCCGGACGCGGAGCCAGAGCAGGGCTCCGGCGGCCACGCCCACGACGCCGGGCAGCCAGGCGGCGGGGCCGCCGGGCAGGGCGCCCGCGACGAGGCCGCTGAGGGCTCCGGCGAGCTGGAGGGCGAGCGACTGCACGGAGAGCGCGGTGGCGCGGCCGGAGCTGTCGGTGCGCCGGTGCAGGAAGTCGTTGAGGCAGGGCGAGGCGAGCCCGAGGCCGACGTAGACGAGGACGTAGCCGGCGACGGCCGGGGCGAGGGTGCGGGTCGCGGCGGTCGCGCAGAGCACGGCCAGGCCGAGCAGGGCGATGAGTTCGGCCACGAGGACGGCCCGCTCCCCGCCGTGGACGACGCGGGCCACCCAGGGGGCGAGCCGGTTGCCGAGCGCGGTGGCGGTGAATCCGGCGCAGGCCAGGCCCGCGTAGAGGACGGCGCCCGAGGAGGCGGCGCCGGTCGCGTCGGCGGCGCGGGACGGGGTGAGCAGCTCGACGACGCCGAGGGCGCTTCCGGCGGCGGCCATGGTGAGCATGATGCGCCGGACCATGATGTCGCGGGTGGCGAGCCGGACGCCGTCGCGGGCGGTGCGCGGCACGTCGGCGAGGACCGTGCGCAGGTGCACGGGCGGGCGGGGCGGCTCGGGCAGGGCGACGAGGACCTGGACGACGTAGAGCACGCAGCAGACGGCACCCGCGAGGAGCGGGACGGACAGTGGTGTGACGTGGCCGCCGGTGGCGCGCTCCAGGTGGGCGCCGAGGTCGGGGCCGAGGCCGAGCAGCCAGGGCACGAGGCCGCCGAGGATCGTGCCGAGGGCGAGGGCGGCGGAGGAGGCGGCGGAGCCGCGGGCGAGGCCGTCGCGCAGGTCGGCGTCGGGGCCGAGGTCCGCGTGCACGGTGTCGACGTACCAGGCCTCGGCGGGTCCGCTGTTGAGCGCGCGTCCGGCGCCCTTGAGGACCATGGCGAGGGCGAACACCCAGGA
>NZ_WWIA01001073.1 GCF_009870065.1 Streptomyces sp. SID5785
GCGCGATTAGCTCAGCGGGAGAGCGCTTCCCTGACACGGAAGAGGTCACTGGTTCAATCCCAGTATCGCGCACCGACAAGAAGCCCCCGGTTCTCTCGACCGGGGGCTTCTTCGTACTCAGGAGGAGAAGAGCATCCGGCCGAAGCTGCGGTGACCGTGGTGGCCGTGGTGGTGGCCGCCGTGGTGCGGGGCTCCCCAGGCGGGCGCGGGGGCGGACGGGTAGGCCTGCGGGGCGGGCGGCGGCGGGGGCGCCTGCTGCTGCCACTGCGACTCGAGACGGGTCAGCGACTCCAGCTCGCCGTAGTCCAGGAATATGCCGCGGCAACCGCTGCACTGCTCGATCTGAACGCCGTTGCGGTTGTAGGTGTGCATGGGTGCGTGACACTTCGGACACTGCATGCTCGGCTCAACTCCTCGCCGGTCGGTGCTGCTTCGCCGGAACACTTCCCGGCTTCCGTCCCCCGCACCCTACTTGGCGTCCTGCGGGCCCGACCGCGGCGGGACGGACACCATGCGGGCGCAGGCGTCGATCACCGCTTCCTCCACGTCGTCCGGCTCCCGGCCTGCCGCGACGGCCTTCGCGAGGGCCAGGGCCGCCGTCTGGACGGTGAGGGCACGGGCCGGGACGTCGAGAGCGGGCCAGGGATCGTCGAGGGTGAGCTCCTTGGCGCCGCCGGCGTGCTGGTACGCGGACAGGAAACGGGTCCAGTCCTCGGCGGGCAGCAGCCCGCAGGCGAACCAGGCGGCGGGGCGGGCCAGGTCCCAGGCCGGGTCGCCGGTGCCGAGGTCGTCGACGTCGATGAGCAGCCACTCCCCCGTGCCGGCGGGGTACCGGACGAGCTGGCCGAGGTGGAGGTCGCCGTGGCACAGGGCGCGCGCGTGGGTGCAGGGGGTCTCGGCGCGGGCCCAGGGCGGCAGGGTGCGCCAGGCGTCGAGGACGGGGCGGGTGCCGGGGTGGCCGGGGGCCGCGGCGCGCAGCCGGGCGACGGCGCGGGCCGCCTTCTCTGGGCCGCGCATGGCCGGCAGGGCGGCGGGCAGGGTGTGCGCGGGGACGGTGTGCAGGCGGGCGAGGAGGCGGGCGGCCGCTTCCCAGGGGGCGTGCTCGGGGTGCTCGGGGTCGACGGGGGTGCCGTGCGGCCAGCACGTGACGAGGCGGTCGTGCAGGGGGACGGGTGCCGGGTGCAGCGGGGCGAGGAGGACGCCGTCGAGGGCGGGTGCGCAGGCCACGGCGAGCCGCAGCCGGAGCCCGTCGGGGTCGGTGCCCGCGTCGTGCGCCTTGGCGACGGTGTCACCGTGCCGCACGACGGTGCCGTCGGGGCGGTCGGCGAGGGTGGTGGCGCCGCAGACACAGGCGATGCCGGGCGGATGGGCCGCGCCCTTGGCGTGGGCCCGGAGCGCGGGAAGCAGGGACGTCACCCCCAGAGCGTACGGCGCGGGCGTGCCGACGGGCCCCTCGCGGCCGCCCCGGATCGGGGCGCCGCACGGCGTGCGCCCCCTGTGCGCGTGCAGGGCGGGCCGGGACAGAGCAATGCCGCGTGCAGCTCCCCAGCTGCACGCGGCATCTGTGCCGTCCGCCGCACCCCCGTCCCCACGGGGTTTCATGGCCGGATGTCCCCGCCCGGACCGCTCTTCCGGGCCTGGGAGCGCCGCTCAGCGCCCCAGCATCACGCCCACGGACGACGCCTGTGTGACCATCGCGTCCCAGCCGCCGAAGACGACGACGAGCAGGGCTGCGAGAGGGAGGACCATGGCCGTGGCCACCAGCGGGTGGCGGCGGCCCGTGGCGGGGCCGCCGAGCTGGCCGACCCTGCCGAACCGGGTGCGGAACGCTGTCGTCCGCGGTGCCGTGTGCGCCATGGTCCTCTCCCGGTCGAAACTTGTGACGATCTTGCTCTGTGGCAGCGGCGGGTGCCTGACCTCGGGGGACGAGTGCTGCACCCGCCGCTTGACCTCAAATCTACGGACGGCGGGGGCCCCGGACGTCATGCCCTCGTACCGAATGCCGGGCCTCCCGGAGGATGACCGCTCCGTCCCGGTGTACTCCCCTGGGTGGAGACGTGGACCTAGGTCTCGGGGTCTTCCCCGAGGGGGCGCGCGGTGCGGGCCGCACGGGCCGCGTGCTCCGCCGGGTCCTCCCGCGGCACGGGCTGCTCGACCAGGGCGAGGACGCGGCTCGCCATGAAGCGGGCGGTGCGCACCACCGAGCCGCTTCTCGTGACTTCGCTCACTTCCACGACGCCTCTGCGGACCGCTGTCTCCACTCTGCGACCCGCTCTGCTCGCCACCACCTCGTACGTGCGCGTGGTGTCCCCCGCGTCCACGACGATCTCGACCCGGTCACCCTTCATGATCCCAATCCCCCTTCAGCTGCGGCTGGTTGGGACACGGCGCGTCGTCAAGCCGCCCTGCCCTGGCGCTCTCTGACCACCTCTCAAGTCTCCCACCGGCCACTGACAATCGATTCCGGCGTGAGGGCGCGGCCTGAGCACACAGCAGGGCGGGGAAACGTAAGCTGTGGCGCGTCAGAGGGATCGGGCAGCAGCGGGGATGAACATGGCGATGATGCGCCTGAGGCGCGAGGACCCGCGCGTCGTCGGCTCGTTCAGGCTTCACAGACGGCTCGGGGCCGGCGGGATGGGCGTCGTCTATCTCGGTTCCGACCGGCGGGGCCAGCGTGTCGCGCTCAAGGTGATCAGGCCGGACCTGGCCGAGGACCAGGAGTTCAGGTCGCGGTTCGCGCGCGAGGTGTCGGCGGCGCGGCGGATCCGAGGGGGCTGCACGGCCCGGCTGGTCGCGGCCGATCTCGAGGCGGACCGGCCGTGGTTCGCGACGCAGTACGTGCCCGGGCCCTCGCTGCACGACAAGGTCGCCGAGGAGGGGCCGATGGCGGCCTCGGACGTGGCGGCCGTCGGGGCCGCGCTGTCCGAGGGGCTCGTCGCGGTCCACGAGGCGGGGGTCGTGCACCGCGACCTCAAGCCGTCGAACATCCTGCTGTCGCCCAAGGGTCCCCGCATCATCGACTTCGGCATCGCGTGGGCGACGGGCGCCTCGACGCTGACGCACGTGGGCACGGCCGTGGGCTCTCCCGGGTTCCTCGCGCCCGAGCAGGTGCGGGGCGCCGCGGTGACGCCGGCGACCGACGTGTTCGCGCTCGGGGCCACGCTCGCGTACACGGCGATGGGTGACTCGCCCTTCGGGCACGGCAGTTCCGAGGTGATGCTGTACCGCGTCGTGCACGAGGAGGCGCAGCTGCACGGGGTGCCGGACGCGCTGGCGCCGCTGCTGCGCGCGTGTCTGGCCAAGGACCCCGAGGAGCGGCCGAGCACGCTGCAGCTGTCGCTGCGGCTGAAGGAGATCGCGGCGCGGGAGGCGCAGGGCCTCGGCGAGGCCAGGCCGCCGGCGCCGCGCACGGACCCGGACCGTCCGACGGGCCGGCTCACCGAGGCGTACCCGGAGCGCGGTGAGCGCACGACGCAGCGGCGGACCCAGCCGGGCGGGCCGCCCCCGCGGACCGGTGGCGGCGGCGGACGGGGGGC
>NZ_WWIA01001074.1 GCF_009870065.1 Streptomyces sp. SID5785
TCGTGCCGGAACATGACGAGCCGCTCCCCCTCCAGGTCGGAGATCCGCACCGACGCCCGCCCCCGCCCGGGCCGCGGCGCGTCCGGCGACGACACCACCACCAGCTCCTCGCGCAGCAGCTCCACGGTGGTCAGCGCGGGCGCGGGCGCCGGCAGCGGGAGCACGACGAGCGCCAGATCGAGCGCCCCGCGCGCCAGCTCCCGTACGAGGTCGTGCGAGCCGGACTCCTCGACGAGCAGCTGAATGCCGGGGTAGCGGTCGTGGAAGGCGCGGAGCACGTCCGGCAGCAGCCCCGTGCACAGCGACGGGGTCGCCCCGAGCCGCACCCGCCCGCGCCGCAGCTGCGCCAGCTCCTGCACCTCGTGCCGTGCGGTGTCCGCGTCGGCCAGGATCCGCCGGGCCAGCGGGAGCAGGGCCTCGCCGGCGTCGGTCAGCGTGATGTTCCCGCGGGCCCGCAGGAACAGGTCGACGCCGAGCTCGCGCTCCAGGGCGCGGATCTGCTGGGAGAGCGAGGGCTGCGCCACGTGCACGAGCTCGGCGGCACGCGTGAAGTGGCGGGTCTCGGCGACGGCGACGAAGTACTGGAGCTGCTGGAACTGCATGACACCCAGAATAGTTCCCTGCATAGGCTGTGCCTATGGAAATGAGCTGGGTCATGTCTTGGACCGATCGGGTCCTTGGGCCCTACCGTCACTGACATGGCTCTGGCAACACGGACGGACCGACGGCCGTCCATGACGCGCACGCTCTGGGACAGCACCGTCGGCAAGAAGACCGTGATGGCGGTCAGCGGCCTCGTCATGCTGCTGTACCTGGTCGCCCACATGATCGGGAACCTCAAGATCTTCTTCGGTCCCGAGGAGATCAACGACTACGCGGTCTGGCTGCGCACCATGGGCGGCCCCGTCCTGCACCACGAGTGGGCCCTGTGGATCGTGCGCGTCGGCCTCGTCGCCGCCGTCGTGGCGCACGCCGTGTCCGCGTACCAGCTGAGCCGCCGGGACATCAAGGCGCGACCCAGCAAGTACGTGCACAAGAAGGCCCGTTCGAGCTACGCCACCCGCACCATGCGCTGGGGCGGCATCATCGTCGCCCTGTTCATCGTGTGGCACATCCTCGACCTGACGACCGGCACGGTGCACCCGGGCGGCTACGAGCACCTGCACCCGTACCAGAACATCATCGACACGTTCTCCACGTGGTGGAGCAACGTCGTCTACATCGTGGCCGTGGTGGCCGTCGGCTTCCACGTGCAGCACGGGTTCTGGAGCGCCGCGCAGACCCTCGGCGTCGGCAGCCGCACCCGCGACCGCGTCCTCAAGGCCACGGGCAACGCCCTCGCCGTACTGCTCACCGCCGGCTTCGTCGCCGTGCCCGTGGGCGTCATGACCGGATTGGTGAGCTGAGAGACATGAGCACCTACGCGGACTACGCGACCGGCGAGCCGGTCGCCGACACCAAGGCACCGGCCGGACCTGTCGAGGAGCGCTGGGACACGCGCCGCTTCGAGGCCAAGCTGGTCAACCCGGCCAACCGCCGCAAGCACACCGTCATCGTCGTCGGCACCGGCCTGGCCGGCGGCAGCGCGGGCGCGACCCTGGCCGAACAGGGCTACCACGTCGTCCAGTTCTGCTTCCAGGACTCGCCGCGCCGCGCCCACTCGATCGCCGCCCAGGGCGGCATCAACGCGGCCAAGAACTACCGCAACGACGGCGACTCGATCCACCGGCTGTTCTACGACACCGTCAAGGGCGGCGACTTCCGCGCCCGCGAGTCGAACGTGCGCAGGCTCGCGCAGATCTCCGTCGAGATCATCGACCAGTGCGTCGCCCAGGGCGTGCCGTTCGCCCGTGAGTACGGCGGACTGCTCGACACCCGCTCCTTCGGCGGCGTGCAGGTCTCCCGCACCTTCTACGCCCGCGGACAGACGGGCCAGCAGCTGCTGCTCGGCGCCTACCAGGCCCTGAGCCGCCAGATCGCGGCGGGCAACGTGGAACTGCACGCCCGCACCGAGATGCTCGACCTGATCGTCGTCGACGGCAAGGCCCGCGGCATCGTGGCCCGCGACCTGATCACCGGCCGGATCGACACGTACTTCGCGGACGCCGTCGTCCTCGCCTCCGGCGGCTACGGCAACGTCTTCTACCTGTCGACGAACGCCATGAACAGCAACGCCACGGCGATCTGGCGGGCCCACCGGCGCGGCGCCTACTTCGCCAACCCGTGCTTCACCCAGATCCACCCCACCTGCATCCCGCGCACCGGCGACCACCAGTCCAAGCTGACGCTGATGAGCGAGTCGCTGCGCAACGACGGGCGCATCTGGGTCCCGAAGGCCAAGGGCGACACCCGCCCGGCCCACGAGATCCCCGAGGACGAGCGCGACTACTACCTCGAGCGCATCTACCCGGCCTTCGGCAACCTGGTCCCGCGTGACATCGCCTCCCGCGCCGCGAAGAACGTGTGCGACGAGGGCAGGGGAGTGGGCCCCGGCGGCCAGGGCGTCTACCTCGACTTCGCCGACGCCGTCGCGCGGATGGGACGCAAGGCCGTCGAGGCCAAGTACGGCAACCTCTTCGACATGTACCAGCGCATCACCGACGAGGACCCCTACAAGGTCCCGATGCGCATCTACCCCGCCGTGCACTACACGATGGGCGGCCTGTGGGTCGACTACGACCTCCAGACCTCCGTCCCGGGTCTGTTCGCGATCGGCGAGGCCAACTTCTCCGACCACGGGGCCAACCGGCTCGGCGCCTCCGCGCTGATGCAGGGCCTCGCCGACGGCTACTTTGTCCTGCCGGCCACCATCAACGACTACCTGGCGAAGCACCCGCACGAGGAGGAGATCGGCGACGACCACCCCGTCGTCCAGGAGGTCGTCGCCGAGACCGAGGACCGGATCAACCTGCTGCTGTCCGTCGACGGCGACCGCACCCCCGACTCCTTCCACCGCGAACTCGGCGAGCTCATGTGGGAGTTCTGCGGCATGGCCCGCACCGACGAGGGCCTGCGCAAGGCGCTCGACCGGATCCCGCAGATCCGCGAGGAGTTCTGGCGGCGCATCAAGGTGCCCGGCACCGGCGAGGAGTTCAACCAGTCCCTGGAGAAGGCGAACCGCATCGTCGACTACCTGGAGCTGGCCGAGCTGATGTGCCTCGACGCCCTGCACCGGTCCGAGTCCTGCGGCGGCCACTTCCGGGAGGAGTCCCAGACCCCGGACGGCGAGGCCGCCCGCCGCGACGAGGAGTTCTCCTACGCCGCCGCCTGGGAGTTCACCGCCACCGGCGCCTCCCCGGTGCTGCACAAGGAAGACCTCGTCTTCGAGTACGTCCACCCCACCCAGCGGAGCTACGCATGAAGCTCACCCTGCGCGTCTGGCGCCAGAAGAACGCCGACGCCGAAGGCGCCATGTCCACGTACGAGGTGGACGGCATCTCGCAGGACATGTCGTTCCTCGAGATGCTCGACACCCTCAACGAGGAACTCATCGTCCGGGGCGAGGACCCCGTCGCCTTCGACCACGACTGCCGCGAGGGCATCTGCGGTGCGTGCTCGCTCGTCATCAACGGCGACGCACACGGCCCCGAGCGCACCACCACCTGCCAGTTGCACATGCGGTCCTTCCGGGACGGCGACACGATCGACATCGAGCCGTGGCGCGCCTCGGCGTTCCCGGTCGTCAAGGACCTGGTCGTGGACCGCTCGGCCTTCGACCGGATCATCCAGGCGGGCGGCTACGTGACGGCCCCGACCGGCGCCGCGCCCGAGGCGCACGCCACCCCGGTGCCCAAGCCCGACGCCGACTTCGCCTTCGAGCACGCCGAGTGCATCGGCTGCGGCGCCTGCGTCGCCGCGTGCCCCAACGGCGCGGCGATGCTCTTCACCTCGGCGAAGGTCAACCACCTCAACGTCCTGCCGCAGGGCGCCCCGGAGCGCGAGACCCGCGTCCTGGACATGGTGGCGCAGATGGACGAGGAGGGCTTCGGCGGCTGCACGCTCACCGGCGAGTGCGCGACGGCCTGCCCGAAGGGCATCCCGCTCTTCTCCATCACCAGCATGAACAAGGAGTGGCTGCGCGCCAACCGCAAGGTCAGCCGCTGACCTTCGTCGCGACGCACACGACGTCCCGCGAACAGCGCGGGGTGGGCGGGACCGGGAGTGGTGCTCAAACCCCCGGTCCCGTCATCGCGTTCGCCCCTCTTCCTCCCGGAAATCCCGGCGACGGCGCCGCCGCCCCGTCGGTACGCTGCGCGGATGATCACGCAGCCCGGCCCGGCCCGCTACGAGGGCGACCTGGAGGCCCATCTCACGGTCGACGCCGCCTCCGCGGAGGCCGTGGCGCGCCTCGCGGCCTGGGCCGCCGCGCGCGGGCTCGGCTTCACCCACATCGTCCTGGCCCGCGGCCGCCACCCCTCCCAGCCCATGGTGACCCTGCGCGGCCACGGCCGGGCCGACGCCTGGATCCGCTCGACGGTGGCCGAGACCGAGGCCGCCCTCGCGCACGCCGGCTTCCCGGTCCTGCGGACCAAGGTGGAGACGACCCCGTGGGCGTCCGGCGTCCCGCAGACGGACGCGGAGGCCCGACGGGCCACCGCACGCCTCCACTTCGAGCATCACGTCAAGCTGCTGCTGCCCGCAGGGGCCGACCGGGAAGCCCTCGCGTCCCGCGTGCTCCCGCACGGCGCCCACCTGTCTCACAACGCCCGCCGGACGAGGCGGGACGGCCACCAGGAACGCTTCGTCACCCAGCGCTGCCACGCCGGGGGCGCACCGACGGCAGCCCGCCGCCTGGACGCCCTTCTCGCAGCGCTGAAAGAGCACTCCGAGGCCCAGATCCTGGAGACGGAACGCGAGTACGTCCTCCACGACACCCACCTGGACCTGGACGAGGGCTGGTTGGACGACGCCCTCGTCGGGGAGATGCGGCGCGCAGCGCCTTGCATTTCAGGGGCGCGGGGAACTGCGCGACCAGCC
>NZ_WWIA01001075.1 GCF_009870065.1 Streptomyces sp. SID5785
GCGAACGCGTCCTTCAGCGGCTCCGGGGTGGCCTCCTGCGCGAAGGCCAGGCCTCCGTCGAGCCGGAACAGGGCGTCGTAGACCGCGGGCCGGTGCGCGGCGAAGGCGAGGTAGGCGCGGGCCAGGGCCGCGACGCGGGCGCGCGGCCCGGCCGCGGCGGCGGTCGCCGCCCGCACGGTGGCCGCCAGCTCGGCGGCCCCCTCGGTCGCGACGGCGCCGATGATCTCCCGTTTGCCGCGGAAATGGCTGTAGAGCACGGGCTGGCTGTACTCGATGCGCTCGGCGAGCCTGCGGGTCGTGACCGCGCCCCAGCCCTGCTGTTCGGCGAGTTCGCGCGCGGTCTCCACGATGAGCCGCTCCCGCACCGCCCGTTCGCGCTGCTTGCGTTCCTGTACCGACATACATGGATGCTAGCACCGCTAGACAAGCGAGCGGCAGTAGCGCTAGCGTTGCCTCATCAGCTAGCGGCACTAGCTCCTGGAGGGGCGTCATGTTCACCGCACTCGAAGTCGTCGCCACCGTGGTCGTCGGCGTGATGGTCGGGGTCGAGTTCTCCGTCCCCGCCTTCACCAACCCGATCTTCAACGCGCTCCCCGGCGACACCGGCCTGCTCGCCCGGGCCCACGGGGGCCGGCTGGGCGGCGCCGTGATGCCGTTCTGGTACTTCGGCTCGCTCGCCCTGGTCGCCGCCTGGGCCGTCGCGGGGTGGCCGCAGGGCGCCGCGCTCGTCGTCACCGCCGGTGCGCTGCTCGTCGTCAGCGTGCTCCTGTCGGTCCTGCTGCTCGTCCCGATCAACAACCGGGTCAAGGCCTGGACCCCGGAGAGCCGCCCCGCCGACTGGAAGGAGCAGTTGCGCCGCTGGGACCGCCTCCACTACGTGCGCGTCGCCGTCATCGTCGCGGCCTTCGTTCTTCTGGTCACCGCCCTCGCCTGAGCCCGGCGCACCTGTCCGTCAGTCCTTCCGTCCGCTGTCATCGAGGAGAAGAACCATGTCCCTGAGGATCATGTCCCTGAAGAGGGTCAACACCGTTCTGGTCGCCGCCTTCGTGCTCTTCATCCTGTGGTTCGGGACGGAGTTCGTCGTGAGCCCGGAGGTGGCGGCGGAGGGCTTCGGCCTGCCGCGTCCGCCCGCCGGTGACGGGGGCGGCTTCCTCGTCGTGAAGGGGATCCGCGACATCGTCCTGGCGCTGGTCCTGGCCGTCCTCCTCGTGACGGGGCATCGCCGGGCGCTGGGCTGGGTCCTGCTCGTGGAGGCCTTCGCCGCGTACGGCGACATGGCCACGGTGCTCGCCCATCACGGCTCCGTCCCGGTCGCGTTCCTCGTCCACGGCCTGACCGCGACGGCGATGGCCGCCACCGGACTCCTGGTCCTGCGCGAGACGCGCGAGGCGCGCGGAGCGCGCGGGGGTGCCGTCGCGCCGTCCCCCGCCCCGCGGACGCAGGCGGCGACCCCGGCCGCGTGATCCGCATCGGTCCCGGCTCTTGCGGACCGGCCGCCTCGTACGCTGAACTGACGGTTCGTCAGATATCAGGGGAGCGACATGGACGCGATAGGGCTCAGCGGCGCCGAGTGGCTCGCCGTGCTGCGCATCGGGCTCGGCCTGTGGTGGCTGGAGAGCTGGCGGCACAAGGACAAGAAGGGCTGGTTCGAGCGCGGGACCGGCATCGCGTGGGCCGCGGACGTCGCCGCGAAGCACCGGTGGGGCGCGGTCCGCAGCGGCTTCGACACCGTCGTGAAACCCCGGCCCAAGGCGATGGCGTACGTCGTCGTCTACGCGGAACTCGCCCTGGGGCTCGGCCTGGTGGCCGGATTCCTGACGCCGGTCGCGCTCGTCGGGGGCCTGCTGCTCAACCTGCTCTACCTCGTCCTCATGATCCACGACTGGGCCGAGCAGGGACAGAACGCGATGATGGCGCTCATCTCGCTCGTCGCCCTGTTCGCCATGTCCTGGCAGACCTGGTCCCTCGACCACGCGATCGGACTCTTCTGATGACCGCGCCCGGAGAGCTGCGCTTCGACCTGCCCGAGCCCGACGCCTTCACCCGGCCCTACTGGGACGCGGCGGCCGAGGGACGCCTGCTCGTGCGGCACTGCGCCGCCTGCGGCCGCGCCCATCACTACCCGCGCGAGTTCTGCCCGTACTGCTGGAGCGAGGACGGGAGTTGGCGGGAGGCGACCGGCCGGGCGGTGCTGTACACCTGGTCCGTCGTCCACCGCAACGACCTGCCGCCCTTCGGTGCGCGCACCCCGTACACCGCCGCCGTCGTCGACCTGGCGGAGGGGCCCCGGATGATGACCGAGGTCGTCGACTGCGCGGCGGCGGACCTCAGGCCCGGCATGGCGCTCGAGGTGGTGTTCCGGGACGGCGGGGGCGGCTTCACGGTGCCGGTGTTCCGGCCCGCCGGGGCACAGAAATCCCTCGCGGAGGCGGAGGGGTCCCGGCCATCATGGGGCGATGGACGCCGAGACCGGTGAGGCAGACGCGGGCGGCTGGTGGCTGACCCGCGACAGCGCGCAGTTCGTCGCGCGCGCGGGCGACTTCCTGCGCGCCGACCCCGCGCTGCACACCGTCGCCCTGGGCGTCATCGAGATGCTGCGGGCACCCGGCGCGCCGGACCGCGACGCGTCGTTCGGCGTGTGGACGGGGCCGGACGGCCGGGTCGACGGGTACTTCTTCCGCACCGCGCCCCAGCCGCACTACGCCGTGCTGCCCGGTCCCGCCGCGGCGGCGGCACTGCTCGACGTGCTCGGCGGCCGGCTGCCGGGCGGGGTGAGCGGCCCCGCGGGGACGACCGGCGACCTGGCCGCCGCCTGGCAGGAGCGGAACCCGGGCGGCCGGGCCGAGCGGATCATGGCCCAGCGGCTGTACCGGCTCGACGCGCTGACCCCGCCCGACCCGGCGCCGTCCGGGCGGCCGCGCCGGGCCGGTCCGGGGGACCGTGAGCTTCTCGTGGACTGGTTCGTCCGGTTCGCCGAGGACACCCGGCTCGAGGCCGGCGGGGTCAGCCGGGAGCAGGCCGAGCAGTGGGTCGACGGCCGGCTCGGCTACGGGGGCGTGCTGCTCTGGGAGGCCGAGGACGGCACCCCGCTCGCGATGGCGGGCGTCACCCGGCCCGCCGCGGGCAGCGTCCGGGTCGCGCCCGTCTACACGCCGCCCACGCTGCGCGGCCGCGGCTACGGGGGCGCGGTCACGGCCGAGATCAGCCGCGCCGCGCGCGAGGCGGGCACGCCCGAGGTCCTCCTGTTCACCGACCTCGCCAACCCGACGAGCAACGGCCTCTACCAGCGGCTCGGCTACCGCCCCCTGCGGGACTTCGCCGTCTGGGGACTCACGCCCCGCGCGGAGGACGTGCCGTAGGACACGGCGTCCGGGCTCAGGGCCACAGGAGCTCCTTGTGCCAGTGTCCGTCGCCCCGGCGGTACCTGAGCCGTACGTGCCGGCGGCGGGCGTCGCCCTGGAAGAACTCCACCTCGTCCGGGCGCAGCGCGTACACCGTCCACGAGGCGACGACCGTCTCCGGCTCGCGCTGCGCCCGCTCCCACGCGGCGGCGGACGCGCGGGCCAACTCGTCTTGGCTCGCCAGGACTTCGCTCTGGTGCCCGACCAGTGCCGAGGCGAGGGCCCCGGTGGACCGGGCGTGCAGATCGGCCTGCGCCGCCTCGGCCGCTCCGGTCGTGACGGTCCCGCGCACCCGCACCTGGCGGCCCTGCACGGACCAGTAGAACCCGAGCGCGGCATACGGGGTCCCGGCCAGCTGACGCCCCTTGGCGCTGCCCGCGTGCGAGGCGAAGTGCCACCCGCGCTCATCGGCCCCGTGGAGCATGACGACCCGCACGTCGGCGTGCCCGTCGGCGTCCGTGGTGGCCAGGGCGGGGGCGTGCGGCTCGCGCTGCCCGGCGGCGACCGCCTCGGCGAACCACTGCGTGAACAGGGGGAGCGGGTCCTGCGGGGTGCGGTCGGGGTCGAAGTCCGGCAGGTCGGTGTCCCACACGCGCAGGGTGCGCAGCAGGGCGTCGAGGTCGGGCGCGTCAGCTTCCATGCGGTCGATTGTCCTCAGGGTCCGGCGTCAGCTGCGCGGTGACCACGCCGTGCAGCAGTTCGGCGTCCACGAAGGCGCCCACGCGCGGCGGCCCGCACCGCCAGCTCAGCGGATACGTGTTCCCGGACGCGGCCGGGACGCCGACGTACTGGTCCCGGGCCACCGGCCCGAAACACGTCGCGCCGGGCGGCCAGTCGAAGTCCCTGCTCTCTCCCGGAGCCAGCAGGAAGTAGGTCCACCGGCCCCCGGCCACCTCGCGCACGACGGGCCCCGGGTCACCGTCGGTGAGAGTGACCAGATGGTGCAGCACGGCCTCGCCGCGGACGCCGCGCAGCCGGATGGCGTCGAAGTGCACGCCCGCGAGGCGCAGTTGGAGGCCGGTGCGGGGGACCCAGTCGGGGGTCGGTTCGCTCGTCATGACGCCCAGCGTCGGGGTGGTTGCGTAGGGTGACCAGTACTTCGGTGAGTACATCGCGGTGATGTGGAGTCTGTCGTGACCACTGTGGAACACCCTGAGCCGATCGGGACAACGGCCGTCTCCCCGGCGCGGCGGCATGTCGGTGCCCTGATCAAGAGCTTTCGGGCGCGGGCGGGTCTCACGCAGAAGGCCGTCGCCGACCGGCTGCTCGTGTCGGTGTCGACGCTGAGCGCGTACGAGTGCGGGGAGCGGATCCCGACGTCGGCGTTCCTCGCGGATGCCGACCGGCTCCTCGATGCGCGAGGAGCGCTGACGTCGTGCGTGCCGCTCATGGAGGAGGAGAGGTATCCCCCGACGTTCGTGGGATGGGTGAGGCTGGAGAAGAAGGCCGCTGTCATCAACGCGTACGAGGCGATGGTGTTTCCGGGCCTGCTCCAGACAGAGGAGTACATGCGGGGGCTGTACGAGTCCGCGGTGCCGCGCCTGCCCGAGGAGCAGATCGAGAAGGACGTGCAGGGCCGCTTGGAGCGGCAGGCCATCGTGCACCGCGTCCCGGTCCCGAACTTCGGGTACGTCATCGAGGAGGGAGTTCTCACGCGGCCCGTGGGCGGGGCCGGAGTGCTCAGAGCTCAACTCGTGCACGTGCTGGGGCTGATTCGGGCCACGGCCAACCTGATGGTGCAGGTCATGCCGACCTCCCGTCGAAGGCATGCGGGCCTGGCCGGCTCAATGCAGTTGCTCAGCACCCTGGAGGGGCGTAACTATGCCTACTCGGACGCGCAGGTCGCCGGTAGGTTGATCACGAAGCCCGAGGAGGTCAGCCAGTGCATGGACCGCTTCGGGATGCTGCGGGCTCAGGCCCTCGACCCCTGGGAATCCGCGGATCTCATCGAGAGGACGGCGGAACGGCTGTGAACACCGAACTGGCCTGGTTCAAAAGCAGCTACAGCAACAATCAGGGCGAGGCCTGCCTCGAAGTCGCCTACGCCTCGGGCACGTCGGGCCGCGACGGAGTCACGCGCGGCACCGGTGCGAGCGTCGCCCCCCGCACCGTCCACGTCCGCGACTCGAAGACCGCCCCGTCCGCGGGCCCGTCCTTCCGGGTCGGGGCCGAGGCGTGGACGTCGTTCACGAGGTTCGCGGCGCGGGGCTGACGTCGAGCGGGGGCGTGACGGCGCGCCCTCAGTCGCGCCCCAGCACCACCGTGCCCGCCGAGCAGAACCAGCCTCCCGTGCCGGACGCCACCGCCAGCCGGGGCGGTGTGCCGTCGGGGCGGTGCACCTGGTGGGCCCCCGCGTCTCCCCGCAGTTGCCGCACCGCCTCCACCAGGAGGAACAGGCCGCGCATCCCCGGGTGCTGCGCCGAGAGGCCGCCGCCGTCGGTGTTCACGGGGAGTTCGCCGTCGTGGCGCAGCCGGCCCTTCTCGACGAAGGCGCCGCCCTCGCCCTTGGCACAGAAGCCGAGGTCCTCCAGGGTCACGAGGGTCATGTACGTGAAGGCGTCGTAGATCTCGGCGATGTCGATGTCGGCGGGGGTGACCCCGGCCCGTTCGAAGGCGAGGCGGCCGCTGACGGCGGCGGGGGAGACGGTGAAGTCCTCCCACTCGGACATCGTGGTGTGCGAGACGTGCTCGCCGCTGCCCAGGACCCAGACGGGCGGCCGGGCGCAGTCGGTGAGCAGGTCCTCGGCCACCAGGAGGACGGCCGCGCCGCCGTCGGAGCGTATGCAGCAGTGCAGTTTGGTGAAGGGGTCGGCGATCATCGGCCCGGCCAGCACGTCGTCGACGGTGACCGGGTCGCGGAACATGGCGTCCGGGTTGCGGGACGCGTTCGCGCGGGCCTGCACGGCGACCTGGGCGAGCTGGTCGATCGTCGTGCCGTACTCGTGCATGTGGCGGCGGGCCGCCATCGCGTACTTGGCGATGAGCGAGTGCCCGTACGGCACCTCGAACTGGAGGGGGCCGCGCGCGCCGAACGAGAGGTTGGAGGTGCGGCGCTTCGCCTTGATGTCGGCCCGGGCCGTGGAGCCGTAGACGAGCAGGACGGCGCGGGCGTGCCCGGCGGCGATGGCGTCCGCCGCGTGCGCGGCCATGACCTCCCAGGTGGAGCCGCCCACGGAGGTGGAGTCGACCCAGCGGGGCCTGAGCCCGAGGTACTCGGCGACCTCGACGGGGGCGAGGGTGCCGAGCCCGGCGCTCGCGAAGCCGTCGACGACGCCGGGTCCGAGCCCCGCGTCGGCCAGGGCCCGGCGGGCGGCCTGGGCGTGCAGCGCGTACGCGGTGGCGTCGTCCACCCGCCCGCAGTCGGACAGGGCGACTCCGGCGACGGCGACCTTGCGCGGTGATCCAGTACCGGTCAGCATGAATCTGACGGTACATCAGATTGCGTGATCCGCCCCCTCGTCGGTCTGGGCATACCCGGCCCCGCGGCCTAACATGACGGCCCGTCAGAAAGGGGCTCGCATGGACGCCAGGTTCACCGAGGAACAGCAGCAGATCCGCCGTACCCTGCGCGACGTCGTCACCGCACGCTGCACCCCGGACGACGTCAGGGCCGCCACCCGCACCCCGGACGGGCACGACCTCACCCTGTGGGGCGCGCTCGGCAAGGAGCTCGGGCTGCCCGGCCTCGCGCTGCCCGAGCAGGCCCACGGCGTCGGTGCGACGGTCACCGAACTCGCCCTCGCCCAGGAGGAGCTGGGCCGTGCGCTCGCGCCGACCCCGCTGCTCGCCACCAGCGGTCTCGTCGCCCCGCTCGTCGCCTCGCTCGGCACCGACGAGCAGCGCGCCGACCTGCTGCCCCGCATCGCCGACGGCTCCCTGACCGCCGCACTCGCCGTCCCCGGCACCGGGCTCGCCACCGCGCTCGGCCTCGTCGCCGACAACGCGGGCGACTGGTCCGGCGGCGGCCGCGCGGGCGGCGTCCAGGCCACCCGGGGCGAGCACGGCTGGCGGCTGTACGGGCAGGCCGAGCAGGTGCTCGACGGGCACAGCGCCGGGCTGCTCCTCGTCGCCGCCCACACCGGCGGCTTCGCCCGCTCCCGCACCCTGCTCTTCCTGGTGCGCGCGGACGCGGCCGGACTCGCCCGCACCCGGCAGACCGCGCTGGACGAGACCCGGCCCCAGGCCCGGATCGAACTGCGCGACGTCGAGGCCGAGTTGCTCGGCACCGAGGACGCCGAGGTGGCCCCCACGCTCGACGCCACCGGGGACGGCGCCGCCACCCTGATCGCCGCCGAGGCCGTCGGCGCCGCCGACCGCGCGCTGGAGCGGACCGTCGCCTACGTCAAGGAGCGCGAGCAGTTCGGCCGGCCCGTCGGCTCCTTCCAGGCCGTCAAGCACCGCCTCGCCGACGTCTACGTCCAGGTGCAGGCTGCCCGCTCCGCCGCCTACTACGCCGCCTGGGCCGCGGGCGCCGGCACCGAGCGGGCCGGGGGCCTCGCCCTCGCGCAGGCCCTCGAAGCCCTGCGCACGTCCGCGGCCGAGGCCGTCCAGCTGCACGGCGGCATCGGCTTCACCTGGGAGCACGAGGCCCACCTCTACGTGAAGCGGGCCACCGGCGACGAGCTGCTCTTCGGGCCCGTGCACCTGCTGCGGGCCCGCGCCGCCGGGGCCGCCGGCCTGTTCGGGTCCGGCGCGCAGGTGAGCGTCTGATGCCCCCGCCCGCGGCCGTGCTCCGGCTCGTCCAGAAGGTCTCGTCGACCCGCGCCTTCGCCCGCGCGGCCCCGCACGTCGTCCCCGCGATGGACCGCGCCGTGCACCGGCTCACCCGTGGCCGGGTGCTGCTCAGCGCCCAGATGCTGCCCGGGGTGATCCTCACGGCCCGCGGCGCGCGCAGCGGCCTGAGCCGCCGCACCCCGCTGGCCTGCATGCCGGAGGAGGAGCGGGACGGCTGGCTGCTCGTCGGCTCGAACTTCGGGCGCCCCGGCCACCCCGCCTGGACCGCGAACCTGCTGGCCCACCCGGACGCCGAGATCAACTGGCACGGCACCGACGTCCCCGTCACAGCCCGGCTGCTCACCGGGGCCGAACGGGAGGCCGCGTGGACGGCGGCGCTGCGCTTCTGGCCGCCGTACGCGACGTACCAGCGGCGGGTGGAGCGGGAGATCAGGCTCTTCCGGCTGGAGCGCCGGGAGCGCGGCACGCCGCAGGAAGACGTGACATAGGGGGATTGCGGCCCCACTGCAACGGCGGCGGCCCACATGCCGGAGCACGTGAACCGCCGCCGTACGACAGGAACAGGAAGGAGCAGCAGGGGGCAGCAGGGGGCAGCAGGGGGCAGCAGGGAGCAGCAGGGAACGGCTACTTCGTCGGCTTCTTGCCCGTGACGCCGAGGTGGACCAACAGGGCGAGATTCGGCTTCAGTTCGGCCTGCTTCACGCCCCAGGACTGGAAGCCCTTCTGGTGCGAGGCGACCGCCGCGAGCATCGCGACCAGCGAGCCGGCCACCGCCGCGGGGCTGACGTCCTTGTCGACCCTGCCCTTGTCCTGGAGCTCCTTGACCGCGTCCGCCAGGGAGTTGTTCACCGAGTTCAGGATCTTCATGCGGAGCTTGTAGAAGCGCTTGTCGCCCTCGGCCGCACCGAGGTCGACGACGCGCAGGATCGCGTCGTTCCTGCGCCAGAACTCCAGGAAGCCGTCGACGAGTTCCTGTGCGGTCGCCCAGCCGGCCTTGCCGACCCAGGAGCGGTCGGCGACCAGTTCGGTCAACCCCGCGCCCTCGGTGGCCATTTGCTCGGCGATCTCCAGGACGGCGCCCTCGACGTCCGGGAAGTACTGGTAGAAGGTCGCGGGTGAGGTGCCCGCCTTGCGCGCGACATCAATGACTTTGACGTCCCGGTAGGGCGAGGAGCTGAGCATCTCGCCGAGGCAGTCGAGCAGCTTCTGGCGTGTCGCCTGACCGCGCCGTCCGGCCACACGGCCGTCGACGGTCCGTACTTGTCCTGTCATGCCGTCAGCTTACCGAGGGGTGATCGGAGCGCGATCTGGCCGACTGCAAATGGGGTTGGGAAGCATCGCCCCGGTCAAATGACGCGCCGGGAGCGGCCGGAATTGGCCATACGTTCGAATATGAGGGCCGGGTCCGGTGCCCCCGTGGTTAGCGTGACGCCGTGACGACCCTGGACCCCGACTATCCCGAGGGCGCCCCCTGCTGGGCCGAGGCGGCGCTGCCCGACGTCGAGGCGGGCAAGCGCTTCTACGGCGATCTCTTCGGCTGGACCTTCGACGAGGGCGCCGGCGCCGAGCGCGGCTTCTACACCGCCGCCTACAGTGCGGACCGCAGCGCCGCCGCCCTCCGCCCGGCCGTGGCGGGACCCGGCGGCACCGCCGTCGCCGGATGGCGGGTGCACCTCGCGGTGCGGGACGCGTACGACGCCGCCGAGCGGGTGACGGCGGCCGGCGGCCGGATCGCCGCAGGACCGCTGCCCGGCGGGA
>NZ_WWIA01001076.1 GCF_009870065.1 Streptomyces sp. SID5785
GGGCGCTCGCGCGACGGGGCGCTCACGTGGTGCTCGCCGTGCGGGACACGGAGCGCGGCGAACGGGCCGCCGCGGCGATCACCGCGGAATCACCCGGGGCGTCGTGCGAGGTCCGCCCGCTCGACCTCGCCGACCTCACCTCGGTGCGTGCGTGCGCCGACGCGCTGCGCGCCGACCACCCGCGGCTCGACGTCCTGGTGAACAACGCGGGCGTGATGGCGCCCCCGCGAACCCTGAGCCCACAGGGCCACGAGCTGCAGTTCGCCACCAACCACCTGGGCCACTTCGCCCTCACCGGACTGCTGCTCGACCTGCTGGCCGCGGGCGCGGACCCACGCGTCGTCACGGTCAGCTCACCCAACCACCGGCAGGCCCGGCTCGACCTCGACGACCCGGACGGCGAGCGCACCTACTCCCCGATGGGCCACTACAACGCGTCCAAGCTCGCCAACGCGCTCTTCGGCCACCGGCTCCATCTGCGCCTGACCGCCGCCGGCAGCCCCGTGCGCAGCATGCTGGCCCACCCCGGCTACGTCGCGACCGGCCTGCAGCGCGGCACGCCGGTTCCGTCCGTCCGGCTGCTCTACGGCGCACTGCTCTCCCCGCTGGCACAGAAGCCTCGGGACGGGGCGCGCTCCCTGCTGTACGCGGCGACCGAACCGGGCCTGCCCGGTGGTGCGTTCATCGGGCCGGGCGGCCCCGGCGAACTGCGCGGGGCGCCGACCCCGGTCCGGCTCGCGCCGCGCGCCACGGACGAGACGGCGGGCCGCCGGCTGTGGGAGCTGTCGGAGCGGCTGACCGGAGTGCGCTTCGCCCTGCCCGAGCCCGCGCAGCGTTAGGGCCTGGCGGAGCACTCTGCGCTCGGGCGAGCCGCTCGCGAGAACACTCTGCTCTCGGCCGAGTCGCTCGCGCGGCCCGGCCTCCGCTCGGCAAGATCGGCACATGCGTCCGACCTTCGTTCTCGTCCACAGCCCGTCCGTCGGCCCGGCCACCTGGCGCCCGGTGGCCGAGCACCTGACAGCCGCCGGGCACCGGGTGCGGCTGCCGTCGCTGCTGCACGTCGGGGACGGCGCACCTCCGTACTGGCCCCGGGCCGTGGCCGCGGTCCGCGCGAGTCTGCACGGCCTCCCGGCGGACACCCCGATCGTCCTGGTGGCGCACAGCAACGCCGGGCTGTTCCTGCCCGTGATCCGGGACGGCCTGGACCACCGGGTGGCCGCCTCCGTGTTCGTCGACGCCGCGCTGCCCGCACGCTCGGGGGCAACGCCGGTCGCGCCGCCCGGACTTCTGGACGTCCTGCGGGCGTCGGCGGTGGCGGGCCGGCTGCCCCGGTGGACGGACTGGTGGGACGAGGCGGACGTGGCCCCGATGTTCCCGGACGACCGGACCCGGCGGGCCGTCGTCGACGAGCAGCCGCGTCTCCCGCTCGCCTACTACGAACAGGAGATCCCGGTGCCCGCGGGGTGGGACGACCATCCGTGCGCGTACCTGCTGTTCGCACCGCCCTACGAGGACGCCGCAGCCGAGGCGGAAGCCCGCGGCTGGCGCACCGCCCGGCTGCCCGGCGAGCATCTGCACCAGCTTGTCGACCCGGCGGGAACGGCCCGGCTGGTGGCCGAACTCGCCTCTCCGGAGGGGTAGTTCAGCGGCGCGTGGCCACGACGAGCCGCGCCCGGGGGCTGCGGTCCGGCCGCTCCCCCAGCTCGGGCAGCGGGTGCAGCGCCACGTCGAACCCGGCCCGGTCGAGACCGCGGCGCACGTCGCCGAGGCGGAACGTGCGGTAGTACATGACGAACGGCGGGCGCCACACCGCGTTGCGCACGCGCATCGCCCCGTCGAAGCCGAGCATCGCCCAGTACCCGCGCGATCCCGGCCGCGCGGGCGCGGGCATCGGGAAGACGAACTGCCCGCCGGGGCGCAGCACTCGGCACACCTGCGCGAACAGC
>NZ_WWIA01001077.1 GCF_009870065.1 Streptomyces sp. SID5785
CCCTGCGCCGCGCCGCCCCGGCCCTCGCCGCGTACACGGCCGTCCGGCTGTTCGTCCTGCTCGTCCTCGGTGTCTGGGTGCACCGGCAGGGCCACGGCGTCTGGGAGACGCTCGCCACGGAGTGGGACTCCAACTGGTATCTGGGGATCGCGGACCACGGCTACGCCGACCGGCTCGGCACCGCGGTCAACGCGAACAACCTGGCGTTCTTCCCGCTGTACCCGGTCCTGATCAAGCTCGTCGCCGCGGTCACCCCCGGTTCGCGGGCCAGTGTGGGCCTGGCGCTGGCCGTCGCCGCCTCGTACCTCGCCGCGTGGGGGATCTTCGCGGTCGGCAACCGGCTGCACGGGCGCCGGACCGGAGTGCTGCTCGTCTTCCTGTGGGCCTGCCTGCCGGTCGGGCTCGTGCAGTGGATGGGCTACACCGAGTCGCTGTTCACGGCGGCCGTCGCCTGGTCCCTGTACGCGGCCCTGACCGGGCGCTGGATCTGGGCGGGCGCCCTGTGCGCGCTGGCCGGCCTGACCCGGCCGACCGGGATCGCGCTCGCCGCCGCCATCGCCCTGTGCGCCCTGCCGGGGCTGCGCCGGCGCTTCTGCCCGCGCGTCCTGTGCGGGGCGCTGCTCGCGCCGCTCGGCTGGCTCGGGTACGTCGGCTGGGTGGGGCTGCGGCTGGGCCGCTGGGACGGCTACTTCGCGGTGCAGAAGCTCTGGTTCAACGAGGTGGACGGCGGCGCCGAGACGCTCCGCCAGTTCCGCGAGATCCTCACCGCGCAGACGCGGCCCGAGCTCTTCCTGGTCATGGTGACGGTGTCGCTGATCGCGGCGGTCGTCCTGTTCGGGCTGTCCGTGAGCGACCGGCAGCCGCTGGTCCTGCTGCTGTTCACCGGCGCCCTGCTGGCCATCGTCCTGGGCAGCGGCGGTGTGTACTTCCCCCGCGTGCGCTTCCTGGTGCCCGGGTTCCCGCTCCTGCTGCCGCCGGCGGTGCTCCTGGCCCGGGTCTCGCGGCGTTCCCTGGTGCTCGCGGTGGGCGGGGCCGTGCTGGGCGCCGCGTACTGCGGCGGCTACATGGCGCTGGTGTGGACCGGGGCGCCGTGACGCGGGCGCGTGACCCGCGTGACCGGCGTGCCCTGGCGCCGGGCGCCGTGAGCGGACCCGGTGCGGCCCGTCAGCCCGTCGCGGCGAGCACGATCAGCAGCAGCGCGCCCACGGCGGCCGGGGCGAGCACCTCCCAGGCCCAGCGGACCGTGGCCGGGCCCTGCGCGCCGGGCTCCCCCGCCCGCGCCTCCTGGCGCTCGCGCAGATCGTCGATGACCTGGTCCGCGGCCGCGCGCGTCGGGCGCTCCCGGGTAGGGCCGCCGGACAGCGGGCCGCGGCCCGGCTCGCCCATCGCCGCGGCCCGGGCCAGATTGCGCTGCGCCTTCTTGCGGGCGCGCAGGGAGACGGGGACGGCCCAGAGCTGGTACTTGACGCCCTCCTGGTCCACGACCTCGTTCGAGTAGCCGGAGCGGAAGGACGCGACGGCCGCCCAGGGCAGCGTGATCATGCGGAACGGGTTGCGGACGCGCAGCCGGTCCTCGTTGTCGAACACCGCCGGGCGCAGCGTGAACGCCACGACGATCGGCACCACGCAGAGCAGGCCCGCGAGGGCCAGCCACGGGGTGCGGCCCTCGCCCTGGACCACGGCGTCGACGCCGAGCCAGGCGCCCAGCGCCAGCAGCACGACGCCGCCCGCGATACCGGCGGGCGAGCGGTGGACGCGGTCCTTGAGGGGGGCGGGGCTGGTCTCCATGGCCCTGATTCTGCCTGACGCCGCGCCGGGCTGGACCGTATGGGCCGCCGTAGCTCCGCCTCGTCGTCGGGCGGCTGCGGCCCGGCGGGGCTTCTCGCGCAGTTCCCACCGGCCCTGAGATGGCGCACGAAGTGCGCATCTCAGGGGCGCGGGGAACTGCGCGACC
>NZ_WWIA01001078.1 GCF_009870065.1 Streptomyces sp. SID5785
TTCCAGAGCTGTTCGTGCCGCCCCTCGGCGATCAGATGCAGGTCGAACTCGCCCAGGGCGGGCAGGAAGCGGTACGGGTCCTCGGTCTCGGTCTGCGTGCCGTCGTACGTCACGCGCAGCCGGTACGCGGGGACCGTCGCGCCCGGCAGCACCACCGAGAACAGGCCGTCACCCTCGTCGGCCAGCTCGACGGTCCGTCCGTCCACGACGACGGCCACCGCGCGGGCGTACGGGCGCAGCACCCTGACGACCACACCCCCCACTACCGGGTGGGCGCCGAGCACCGCGTGCGGGTCGTGGTGGCCGCCCGCCAGCAGGCGCTTGCGGATTCCGTCGTCGAGCGGTGTCACGTGCGGCTCTCCTCCGCGAGTCGGGCGATCGCCGCCATGGGGACCGGCAGCCAGTCGGGGCGGTTGCGGGCCTCGTACAGGACCTCGTACACCGCGCGGTCCGTCTCGTGGGCCCGCACCAGCGGGGCGTGCTCGCGCGGGTCCCACGCAGCGTGGGCCGCGTAACCGGCCACGTACGACGTGCGGCACCGCTCGGCCCACGCGGAGTGGCCGGGGCCGCGGGCGTGCGCCGCGTACGCGAACGAGCGGAGCATCCCGGCCACGTCGCGCGCCGGGGACTGCGGCTGCCGGCGTTCGGCGAGCGGTCGGGACGGCTCGCCCTCGAAGTCGATGATCTGCCAACGGCCCCGGTCGAGGAGGACCTGGCCGAGGTGCAGATCGCCGTGGACGCGCTGGTCCGCGGGGCCCGCGTGGTGCGCGGCGGCCGCCGCGTACACGGACATCAGCCGCGGGACGTACGGGGCAAGCTCCGGGACCTGACGGGCGGTGGCCTCAAGGCGCGCCGTCATCGCGGCCGCGAGCCCGCCGGGCGCGCCCGGCGCGGGAGCCTCGGCCGCGAACGCCCGGCCCAGCGCGAGATGGACCTCGGCGGTGGCCCGTCCCAGCTCGTACGACCGTGCGGCGAGGTCCGGGCCGCCACCGGCGCCGAGCGCCAGCGTCCAGCCGTCCGTCGCGCCGCTCAGGAACGGCTGGAGCACCCCGAGGGTGGCCCGGCGCGGCTCGGTGGTCCAGAACCAGGCGACGGGGGAGGGGACCCGCGTGCAGCCGTCCCCCGCCAGGGCCGCCGGCACCTCCAGATCGGGGTGGATGCCGTACTGGACGCGGCGGAACAGTTTGAGGATGTACGCGTCGCCGTACACCAGCGAGGTGTTGGACTGCTCCCCGTCGAGCATCCTCGGGGACAGCCCGGTGGGGACGACGCTGCCCGCGTCCTTCTCGAAACGCAGGGGTCCCGCCGCGCCCGGCACCCGCAGCCGCTCGAGGAGCAGCGCCGCCGCGCGCGGGTCGTGCAGCGCGTCGTACACGGTGCGGCCACGCAGCGGGCCGGCCGACGGCCGCCCGACGACGGCGTGCCGCAGCCGCGCCGGCAGCCTGTCCGTGACCCCGAGCAGCAGCTGGTAGCAGCCGCTGTGCGCCCCGGCGTGGGTGGCCCGCACGAGCAGGTGCAGACAGCCCGGGTACAGCTCGGTCATCGCCACGACGTCCAGACCGGTCAGGGCCAGGCCCTTGCCGGCGAACCAGCGCTGCTCGGGCAGCCACGCCGCGAGCGGTCCTTCCAGCGACGCCAGCACCGGCGACGGATCTCGACGGCCGGGCGCGTGCGGAACGGTCTTCAGCATGCGACTCGTCCTTTCACAG
>NZ_WWIA01000012.1 GCF_009870065.1 Streptomyces sp. SID5785
CGCCCCGCAGACGCCGGCGCCCGCGGCGCCGACGGCTGCGGCTGACCGTCCGGCTCCGGCCGCTGCCGATGCTCCGGTCCCGGGTGCCGAGGAGCCTGACCCGGCCGGCGCGCCCCGGCCCCTCGGACATGCCGCGCCGTCGGCTGCCGCCGATGCCTCGGTTCCCGGTGCGGAGGGTCCTGTTCCCGGGGCTGCCGCGCAGGCGCCCGGGGCTGCGGTGCCGCCGGTCGGCGCCGGTGCTCCGGTCCAGGATGCGGCGGAGGCCGCCACCGTCGGCGACGCGCCCCGGCCGTTGCATGATCCCGATCCGTACAGCACGCCGCCCTACGGCGAGCCCGGGCCCTGGGCGCTCGCGCCGCCGGTGCAGCACCCGATGGCGACCCCGGCCCACGGCACCCCCGCGGGCGGCACCCCTGCGGGCGGCACTCCCGCTGGCGGCACTCCTGCGGGCGGCACCCCGGCCCAGGGGCCCGCGCCTGAGCCCCAGCCGCAGCCTCCGCACGGGGTACCGGCGCAGCCCCAGCCGCACGCCGAGCCTCCGCACGGAGCCCAGGCACCGGTCCAGGCCCAACCGCAGCACGGGCTCCCGGCACCGGCCCCGGCCTCGCCCCAGCCGCACCCGCCGGCCCAGCCCCAGCCCCATGCCCAGCCGCAGCCGCAGCCGCAGCCGCAGCCGCAACCCCAACCCCAGCCCCAGCCGCACGCCCAAGCGGCGCACCCGCACGTTCCGGCGCCGCACGCCCCCGCGCCGCAGCCCTACGCGGCGGCGGCCGTCGGGGGTGGGGCCTGGCAGCAGTACGACCCGTGGGCCGGGCCCGTGGCGCTGTCGCACACGGGGAGCGGCGACGGCGGGCGTCCGCGGCGGCGGCGCGCACTCGTGCTCGGGGCCGTGGTGATCGCCCTCGTGGCGGGCGGCGTCGGCGGCGCCGTCGGCTCGTACCTGGAGCGCACGGGCGGCCGCGAGATCGAACTCTCGCAGGCGGGACCCGAGTCCACGCACCGGGACCCCGGCAGCATCGCGGGCATCGCCAGGACCGCGCTGCCCGGCGTCGTCACCATCCACACCAAGGGCGACACCGAGCAGGGCACCGGCACCGGGTTCGTCCTCGACGGCCGGGGCCACATCCTCACGAACAACCACGTCGTCCAACCGGCAGGCCCTGCCGGTGAGATATCGGTCACGTTCGCCGGGGGTGAGAGCGCCGACGCCGAGGTGGTCGGCCACGACAGCGGGTACGACCTGGCCGTCATCCAGGTCAAGGGCGTGGACGGCCTGAAGCCGCTGAAGCTCGGCAACTCGGAGAACGTGCAGGTCGGCGACCCCGTCGTGGCCATCGGTGCGCCCTTCGACCTCGCCAACACCGTGACGTCCGGGATCATCAGCGCCAAGGAGCGGCCCATCACGGCCGGTGGCGACGGCTCCGACGTCAGCTATGTGGACGCGCTGCAGACCGACGCGCCGATCAACCCGGGCAACTCGGGCGGCCCGCTCGTGGACGCGAAGGCCCGCGTCATCGGGATCAACAGCGCCATCCGCGGGGCCGACGGCGGCGGCTCGGACGAGGAGGGCGGCGGCCAGGCGGGTTCGATCGGCCTGGGCTTCGCCATACCGATCAACCAGGCCAAGCGCGTCGCCGAGGAGTTGATCAACACCGGCAAGGCGACCCATCCCGTGATCGGTGTCACTCTCGACATGGCCTTCGGGGGTGACGGCGCCCGCGTCGGCACGAAGGGCAACAGCGGCGGCCCGGCCGTCAGCCCCGGCGGCGCCGGGGCGAAGGCGGGGATCGAGCCCGGCGACGTCATCACGGCCGTGGACGGCACGCGCGTGCACTCGGGCCAGGAGCTGATCGTGAAGGTCCGCTCCCACCGCCCGGGCGACAAACTGGATCTTTCGGTGGAACGGGACGGAAAGCAACGGAAGGTGACCCTGGTGCTCGGCTCCGCCGACGGGGACTGACCGCCCCCGGACGTCGCCCGGTGGCTACCGGACGGACAGCATCGCCGGGTACCGTGGACCCGGTCCGTGCCGGACCCAGCCGAAGACCTGCTACTGAAGACCGACCGCGGGCCGAGGACACGCTAGGAGTGCAAGGTGTTCAACGACATTGGCCTACCGGAGGTCGTGGCCCTGGTCGTGCTGGCCGTGCTGGTGTTCGGCCCCGACAAACTGCCGAAGGTCATCCAGGACGTCTCGCGCACCATACGCAAGATCCGGGAGTTCTCGGACAGCGCGAAGGAAGACATCCGCAGCGAACTGGGTCCGGAGTTCAAGGACTTCGAGTTCGAGGACCTGAACCCCAAGACGTTCATCCGCAAGCAGCTGGACAGCGACGACCTGGGGCTCAAGGAGATCCGTAACGGCTTCGACCTGAAGAAGGAGATGGCCGACGTCTCGGACGCGGTGCACACCGTGGCCGAGGTCGAGGACGGCGGCTCCACGGCCGGTGCGAGCGGCTCGGCCGCCGCGTCCGGGACCGGCACGGGCGGCTCCGGCGCACGGGTCGACATGCAGAAGCGCCCCGAGAGCACGGACCGGCCGGGCGCCGGTGATCCGCCCCCGTACGACTCCGACGCGACCTGAACCACCCCTCCTGCAACCGGGACTTCGTGACCCGGTGTGGCATCCTGCCTTGTTGTTGCGTGGACCGGACGTGACAACGCCCGTGGGGGGCGGGCCGA
>NZ_WWIA01000111.1 GCF_009870065.1 Streptomyces sp. SID5785
TACCACGCGCATCTCGCGGTGGCACTGGTCGAGCACGGTCGGCTCGTAGAAGTAGCCGGTCGCGGGCCGCACGTCGGACGGTTCGGGGCGCTTGCCGCCGCAGCGGAGCACCGCCCCCTCGGCGAGGGCGGAGGCGACGTAGGACTCGGTCTTGTCGCGCTGCTGCTCGCTGACGAGCGGGCCGCACTCGACGCCGTCCTCCGTGCCGCGGCCGAGGCGGATCCTGTCGGCGCGGCGGGCGAGTTCGGCGACGAAGCGCTCGCGCACCGACTCCTCGATGATGAGCCGGGAGCCGGCCGAGCAGACCTGGCCGCTGTGGATGAACGCGGCGTTGAGCGCCTGGTCGACGGCCGTGTCGAAGTCCTCGTCGGACTCGCAGGCGTCGGCGAAGACGACGTTGGGGTTCTTGCCGCCGAGTTCGAGGGCCGCCTTCTTGACGTCGGCGGCGGCGGCCAGGGCGACCTTGGTGCCGCTGGCCAGGCCGCCGGTGAAGGAGACGAGGTCGACGGCAGGGTGGTCGGCGAGCCGGGCGCCGACGGTGGCGCCGGGGCCGGTGACGATGTTGGCGACGCCCTCGGGCAGGCCCGCCTCGATCAGCAGCTCGACGAGCACGACCGTGGTCAGCGGCGTGATCTCGCTCGGCTTGATCACGAAGGTGTTGCCCGCGGCGAGCGCCGGGGCGATCTTCCAACTGGCCTGGAGGAGCGGGTAGTTCCAGGGGGTGATCATCGAGCACACGCCGACGGGCTCGTGCACGACGACGCTGTGGATCTCGTCGGACCCGGCGTCGACGACCCGGCCCGCGCCCTCGCCGACGACCAGGTCGGCGAAGTAGCGGAAGGCGTCGGCGACACAGTCGACGTCGACGCGGCCCTCCTCGACGGTCTTGCCCGCGTCGCGGCTCTCCAGGAGGCCGATCTTCTCGCGGTCCCGGACCAGCAGGTCGGCGGTGCGGCGCAGCAGCGCGGCCCGCTCGGCGACCGGGGTGTGCGGCCAGGGACCCTCGTCGAAGGCGCGGCGCGCGGCGGAGATCGCGGCGTCCGCGTCCTCGGTCCCGCCCTCGGCGATGACGGCGAAGGGCTTGGCATCCGCCGGGTCGATGATGTCGCGCGTCGCCCCTGATGCGGCGCCGCGCCACTCTCCGCCGACATGGATGGTGTGTTGTGCTGACACGTCCTGCTTCGCCTTCCGTTCCAGATCGTTCCCCCGAGCACCGCGCAGGCCTCTCGGCACTCTCCGCGGTGATGTCGGATCCCCCTGCCCGGGGGTGGAGAAAGCATGCGCAACCCATGGCCAAAAGTGCGCTGTGTCACCACGCGCGTCGACACCACCCACCGCATGCACCCGCGAATGAGCCCATACGTACGCTGAGGAACGTTCTGTCCGGAGGGGTACGCGCTGAAGCAGCCGACTGAGACGATGACGAAGACGCGGGGAAGGCCGGGGCCGGGGAAGAAGCGGCCGGCGCCGAGGAAGACGGTGACGGGTCAGGTGTGGGTCCTGGTCCTCGCCGTGGTGACGGCCGGCCTGCTCGCGGCCAGGGCCCGCTCCCACGACGACGGCGACGGCGACGGCGCCACGGACGGCGACGGCAAGGCCGGTCGTACGGTGAGCGCCGCGCCCCGGGCGGGCACCGCGCGCGGGCTCGCCGCACAGGCCCGGCAGCAGCTGCTGAGCGCGCGGTCACTGCAGGTGACCGTCACGGACCGTTCGGCGGGCGCGGGGCGCTCGACCCCGTCCGCGCTCGACCTGTCCCTCGACCGGGACGGCGACTGCAACGGCACGGTCACGTTCGGTACGCGCGGCACCGCCACCGTCCTGCGCCACGGCGACCGGGTGTGGCTGCGCATGGACGACGCCCTGTGGCGGGCGCGGGTCCCCGGCTCCGCGGGCCGCGCCCTGACGGGCCGGATCGCCGGGAGGTACGTCACGGGACCCGCGTCCGACCCGACGCTGAAGGACCTCGCGAGCATCTGCGACCTGAGCGCCCTGCGCGCGCAGCTGCGGGCGGAGGCGCGGGACGAGGTGGTCACGGAGCGGGGCGGGCCCCGGACCCTGCACGGCGTGCGGGTCGTCCCGCTCACCGGCACGCGGCACGGGACGGAGGACACCCTGTACGTGACCGCGAGCGGGACGCCGCGCCTGGTCGAGCAGACCCGGACGAGCACGGGCTCGGGGTCGCGCCGCACCGACGTCACGACGCGGTACGCGGATCAAGGGGCGCCGGTGACGGTGACGGCGCCGGCCGCCTCGGACACGGTGAACGTCTCCCGGCTCTGAGCCCCCGTCCCCCACGCGGGCCACCCACGCCACCGGGTGGCCCGCGCCCCGGGGCGCCCCCCCGCTACCCGGGCACCCGCGCCGCACGCCCCGCGTCACACCCCCGCGGCGTCCGGCCGGTCCGTGTCCGGCAGCCAGTCGCGGGTCGGGTCGTGGTCCAGCCACCGGCGGCGCGCCGCCAACCCGGCGCAGGCCCGCAGCAGTTCCGCGACCGCGGGGTGTTCGCGACCGGCGGGCCACACGAGGGACCAGGCGTACAGCGGGGTCGGCTCGACGAGCGGGACGACGCGCAGGCCCGCGTCGTCCGGCAGCGGCACATCGGCCGGGAACAGGGTGAACTGGTCGGGCGCGTCCCGGAGTTGGGCCAGGAAGGTGTCGAGGCCGAGGTTCGGGCCGCCCTGCCGCGCCGCGATGCCGAAGCGGTCCGCGAAGCGCGTGAGGAAGTCGAGGCGGGTGGTCTCGGCCGGGTAGCGCAGGACGTGGTGGCGCAGGTCGGCCGGGCGGAGGGTGTCGGCGGCGGCGAGCGGGTGCCGGGCGCTGAGCACGGCGTCCACCGGTTCGAGCCGGACGAGACGGCGGACCAGCGCCGCGTCGCCGCGCGGCGCGCCGATGCCGCCCGGCCCCTCGGCGGCGCCGGGTGCATCGGCTGCGTCGACTGTGGCGGCGCCGTCCGGCAGGGCGTGCACCCGGCCGAAGCCGACGTCGATGTCGCCGCGCAGCAGCGCCTCCGCGACCGAGGGGTAGTCGCGGCCCGCACCCGACTCGACGCGGAGCCCGGGTGCCGCGTCGATCATGGCGGCGACGGAGCGCAGGGGTGCGTAGAGATGGCCCCAGACGTCGATGCGCAGCGGGCCGGCCGGGGTGGCGCGGACGGCGTCGACGGCGGCGCGGCCCGCGTCGAGGAGCCGCCGGGCCGGTTCGAGGAGGCGGTCGCCGGCGGCGGTGGGCACGGCCCCGCGGACGCCGCGCTCGAGCAGGGCGGTGCCGAGCACCTCCTCGAGCCGGGCGACGCGCTTCGACAGGGCCTGCTGGGTGATGCCGAGCCGGGCCGCGGCCCGGCCGAAGTGCCGCTCACCGGCCACGGCCAGGAAGGCCCGCACCTGCGCCGGGTCGAGATCGGGCCCCTCGAGCCCGGAGGCGGGCTCGGAGGCGGACCGGGAGGCGGGCCCGGCCCCGGGCCCCGGACCGGTCCTGGACCCGCCGCCCGCGCCGCCCGCGCCGCTCGCGCTGCCCGTTCTGCTCACGCCGCCCGTCCCCTCGCTCGCTCCTGGCACGCCCTGAGCCCGGAGACCTGTCCGCCCCGCACTCCACACTCCACACCGTACGGAACAACCGCCGGTTGTCGTACCAGGTGACCGGTTGTTGGACCCGACCGTGCCGGGCCGGGTGGACTGGGCCGCATGAGAGCCTTCGCACCCACCGGCCGTGCCCGTAGCGGCGCCCCGCACGTCGTCCTCGCCGAGCGTCCGCAGCCCCGGCCGCGCGCCGACGAGGCACTGATCAAGGTCGGCGCGTACTCGGTGAACCGGGGTGAGATCTTCAAACTCGAGGAACCGGCCGCGCAGTGGCTGCCGGGCAAGGACGTCGCCGGGCTCGTCGTGCAGCAGGCCGCCGACGGCAGCGGGCCGCGGGCCGGGGCCCGGGTGGTGGGCCACCCGATGAGCGCGGGCTGGGCCGAGTACGCCGCGGTGCCGACCGACGCGCTGGCCGAACTCCCGGACCACGTCGGCACGGTGGAGGCCGCCGCCCTGCCGCTGGCCGGCCTGACGGCGCTGCGCCTGCTGCGCGCCGCGGGCCCCGTCGGCGGCCGGCGCATCCTGCTCACCGGTGCCTCGGGCGGCGTGGGCCACTACGTCACCGAACTGGCGGCCGCCGCGGGGGCCCGGCTGACGGCGGTGACGGCCTCGCCCGAACGGGGCGCGCGGTTGCGGGAGTTGGGCGCCGACCAGGTCGTGCACGACGTGGCCGCGACGACGGGGCCGTACGACGTGGTCCTGGAGTCGACGGGCGGCGCCACACTGCCGCTCGCCCTGGCCCGGGTGCGCCGCGGCGGCACGCTGATCTGGTTCGGCCAGGCCTCCCGCACCCCGGTCACGCTGGACTTCTTCGACTTCTTCGCGGGGCCCGAGTCCGCGACGCTGCGGCACTTCCACTACATGGACTTCCCCGAGTCGTTCGCCGAGGACCTGGCCGCGCTGGTGCGCCTGGTCGCGGGCGGCCGGCTGCACCCGGAGCTGGGCCGCGTCGCGGACTGGTCCGAGACCGCCGCGACTCTCGCCGACCTGCGCGACCGCCGCATCCGAGGCAACGCCGTCCTGACCCTGTCCTGACCGGCCCCACCCCACTGAACCACTACTGAACCACCGCCGAACCGAACCGGAGACCGCCATGCCCACGCCCTTCTTCCGCCAGCCCGGCATCCTCCAGGACGTCATCGCGCAGAACCGCTCCCGCACGTACGGCGCGGGCCTGGACCCGTACGCGTACGAGCGGGTGACGCGCGCGCTCACCGATCTCCTCGCCTGGCCCGCCGCCTTCGTCGGCGCGGGGCACGAACATCTCGCGGACGGGGAGCGGTTCGAGGCGGCGGGCGCGACGCGTTCGGCCGGTGAGGCGTACCGGCGGGCGGCCCGCTGGTTCCACTGCGCGGTGCTGCTCCCGCACCCCGACCGCGAGGAGGCCGCGTACGCCGCCGGGCAGGCGGACCTCGCGGCGGGCCGTGCGCTCGCGCTCCTCGAACCGGACGCGGTGCGCATCGAGGACACGGCGTACGCGGGGCGGCTGCGCGGGGTCGCGCACGCGGACCGGGGTGTGGTCGTGGTGGTGCCGGGGCTCGACTCGTCGAAGGAGGAGTTCCACGGCCTGGCGGACGCCCTGCTCGCGCGCGGCACGGCCGTGTTCGCCATGGACGGCCCCGGGCAGGGTGTGCGCGCGGCGACGACGACCGTCGAGGCCGACTACCAGCACGTGCTGACGGGGGTCGTCGACGCGCTGCACGCCCACCTCGGTGCCCCGGTGCCGGTGGCCGTCGTCGGCCTCAGCCTCGGCGGCTACTACGCGGCGCAGAGTGCCGCCCACGAGCCGCGGATCGGCGCGGCGGCCGCGGTCAGCGGCCCGTACCGGCTGACGGGCTGGGACGACACGGTCCCGTTCGTGCGCGAGACGCTGACGCAGCGCGCCGGGTCCGAGGCGGCGGCCCGTGCCTTCCTGGCCCGCGTGGACCTGCGGCCGGTGGCGCCGCGTATCGAGGTGCCGCTGCTGGTGGTCGACGGTGCGGACGACCGCATCCCGGGTGTGGAGAACGGCGCGGGGCTGGCCGCGGCGGCGCCCCACGGCACCTACCACCTGGTGCCCGGTGGCGATCACCTGCTGGGGACGGTCCGCGACCGGTGGCTGCCCGGCACGGCGGACTGGCTGACGGAGCGGCTGCGCGGGAACTGACGGAGCGGGGCCGCACGGCAGCCGGGGGCACCAGATGGGGTAGGTGCCGCGCCGGCCGGGACGGGTGCCGCGGGATCGATCAGACGCAGTCGCGCAGGAGCTCCCGCACACAGCGGCGCAGCCAGGCGTGCCCGGGGTCCGCGTCGTGCCGCGGATGCCAGGCGAGCCCGAGCGGGAGCGGCGGCAGGTCCAGCGGGACCGGGAAGGCGACGAGGCCGAGGGCGGTGACCATCGGCACGGACCAGGTCCCGGCGAGGCCGATCAGATCGGTGTCCCGCAGGAAGAACAGCGAGGCGGGGAACGTGCTGACGCTGCCCACGACCCGGCGGCGCAGCCCCTGTTCGGCGAGGGCCACGTCGACCGGGCCGTGCAGCCGTCCGCGCCGCGACACGACGAGGTGACCCGACTCCTCGGCGAACCTGCGCGCGGTCAGCTCCCCGCGCAGCAGCGGGTGTCCGGCGCGGACGACGCCGAGCATGCGGTCCTCGCGCACGGGCTCGATCCGCACCTCGGGATCGGAGGTGTCGATGACGCCGACCTCCAGGTCGGCGGTGCCCTGGCGCAGTACGGGCGCGTCGACGTGGCTCTCGCCGAGGAACCGGATGCGGACGCCGGGGGCCTCGGCGGCGGCCCGCGCCAGCAGGGCGGGACCCAGGGCGGCGGCCAGCGCGTCGGTGCCGTGCACGGTGAAGGTGCGGGTGAGCGTGCGCAGGTCCTCCTCGCCGCGCGCCGCGAACAGGGTGCGGGCCCGCTCCACCACCGCGCCCACCTCGGCCCGCACCGACAGGGCGTACGGTGTCGGCACCATGCGCCGGCCCGCACGGACCAGGAGCGGGTCGCCGAGCGCCTTCCGGGCACGGCCGAGGGTGCGGCTCATCGCGGGCTCGGACAGGTGCAGCCGCCGGGCCGCGCCGCGCACGCTCTGCTCCTCCAGGAGCACGTCGAGCGCGACGAGGAGGTTCAGGTCGAGCCCGAGGGCGGCGGCGGGCGGCTCGGCGTCGGACGGCGACGGTGATTGCGTCATACGCAAGTATCCCCTGCACACATTGCACTGGAGTAAAGGCCGGGGCCGAGCCTACGGTGGAAGGGCGTTCCGCACCCTTTCTTCTTCCCCCTCATGACGCTCCGGGAGGAGCCATGCCCACGCCTGCCCAGACACCGCCGCCCACCCGGTCGGCGCCCGCACAGACGTCACCCGGACCTGCACCCGCACCCGCACCGGCCGCGCCCCGGCTCGGGCGGGCGACCCTGCTCGCCGTCTGCGCCTGCGTGCTGGTCGCCCAGAGCATGGTCGCGGCGATCAACCTGCTGATTCCGCAGCTGGGTGCCTCGTCCCTGCATCCTTCCGCGTCCGAGATCATGTGGACCGTCGACGCGTACGTGATCGCGTTCGCCGGACTGCTCATCCCGGCGGGCGCGGCCGCCGACCGGTACGGGCGCAAGGGAGCCCTGCTGACCGGGCTCGCCCTGTTCGCCGCGGGTTCTGCGGTGAGCGCGCTCGCCACGACGCCCGGCCTGCTGATCGCGGGCCGTGCCGTCTGCGGCACCGGGGCCGCGCTGATCACACCGGCGACCCTGTCGATCCTCGTGCACCTGACCCCGGGCGGGGCCCGGCGCGCACAGGCCCTGGCCTCCTGGACCCTGGCGCTCGGCCTCGGAGGCGCGCTCGGCAACCTCGGCGGTGGCCTCGCGGGGCAGTTCCTGACCTGGCGCGCACTGTTCTGGGCGATGGTCCCGCTGGCCGCGCTGCTCGCCCTCGCCGTCGCGTACGCGGTGCCGCGCACCCCGCGCACGGACCGCGGCAACCCGGACCCGCTGGGCACCCTGCTCGTCACGACGGCGCTCGTCGCGATCCTCTTCGGCATCATCGAGGGGCCGCAGTTCGGGTGGGCGTCGCCGCGCATCATCGGCGCGTTCGTGCTCGGCGCGCTGCTCGCCGCGGCGTTCACCCGGCACGCGCTGCGGGCGCGGGCTCCGCTCTTCGATCCCCGCGTCTTCCGGTCCGCGCGGCTGCGCGCGGCGACGCTCGGCACGGCCGCGGGCTTCTTCGGACTGTTCGCCCTCTTCTTCCTCAACTCGCAGTACCTGCAAGGGATCAAGGGGTACGGGGCGGCGCTCACCGGGTTCGCGATCATGCCGGTGACGGTGGGCATGGCGCTGGCGCCGAAGTTCGCCGCACGGTGGCAGGCTCGGCCGCGGCCGGTGGTCACGGTGGGGCTCGCGCTGATCGGGCTCGGCCTGCTCGGCGCCTCGACGGCCGGACCGCACACGCCCTACGGGATCTACGTGATCTGGCTGCTGGTCATCTCGTTCGGCACGGGCACCTGCATGCCGGCCCTGACGATCGGGGTCGTCGGCTCGCTCCCCGCGCATCAGGCGGGGCTGGGTTCCGGGCTCGGGACGGCGGCGCGGGAGGTGGGGGCCGCGGTCGGGGTGGCCGTCGCCGGTACGGTCCTGGCGGGTGCCGGGGCGGACTTCGGCGCGGGGATGGCGTCGGGGCTCAGGCTCGTCGGCGTGGTCGTGCTGGCCTGCGCGGTGCCGGTCTTCCTGGGGTACCGGCGACGTGACGACGCGTGAGACGCCGCCGCCCGCGGCGGGTCCGGGGACCCGCCGCGGGCGGCGGCACGACCGAGGGCGGAGCCCCCTGATCAGATGAGGCCGAGACCGCGCACGGCCTCGCGCTCCTCCGTGAGCTCCTGGACGGACGCGTCGATGCGCGCACGCGAGAACTCGTTGATGTCCAGGCCCTGGACGATCTCGTAGCGGCCGTCCTTGGTCGTGACGGGGAACGAGGAGATCAGGCCCTCCGGCACACCGTAGGAACCGTCCGACGGGATACCCATGGAGGTCCAGTCGCCCTCGGCGGTGCCGTTGACCCAGGTGTGGACGTGGTCGATCGCCGCGTTCGCCGCGGAGGCCGCGGACGAGGCACCGCGGGCCTCGATGATCGCGGCGCCGCGCTTGGCGACGGTCGGGATGAAGTCGTCGGCCAGCCACTGCTCGTCGCCGCCGATGGCCTCGATCGCGGGCTTGCCGGCGACGGTGGCCTGGAAGATGTCCGGGTACTGCGTCGCGGAGTGGTTGCCCCAGATCGTCAGGCGCTGGATGTCGGCGACCGTCGAGCCCGTCTTCTTCGCGAGCTGCGTCAGCGCGCGGTTGTGGTCGAGGCGGGTCATCGCGGTGAAGCGCTCGGCCGGTACGTCCGGGGCGGCGGCCTGGGCGATCAGGGCGTTGGTGTTGGCCGGGTTGCCGACGACGAGGACCTTGATGTCGTCCGCGGCGTGGTCGTTGATGGCCTTGCCCTGCGGCTTGAAGATGCCGCCGTTGGCCTCGAGGAGGTCACCGCGCTCCATGCCCTTGGTGCGCGGGCGGGCGCCGACGAGGAGGGCCACGTTGGCGCCGTCGAAGGCGACGTTCGGGTCGTCGGAGATCTCGATGCCCTGGAGCAGCGGGAAGGCGCAGTCGTCGAGCTCCATGGCGGTGCCCTCGGCGGCCTTGAGCGCCGGGGTGATCTCGAGGAGGCGCAGCTTGACCGGCACGTCCGCGCCGAGCAGCTGGCCGGAGGCGATGCGGAAGAGCAGTGCGTAGCCGATCTGGCCGGCGGCGCCGGTGACGGTGACGTTCACGGGAGTGCGGGTCATGGCGTTCTCCGTAGGACAGCAGGACATTTGATCGATCTCTCTACATCAAGAGATCTGTTCGTCAGGCTATCGCGCCCCACCGGGACCGCACCTACCGGTTCGTGTGGCTCACCCCACAGCCGCGCGGAGTGCACTCCTGCGCGTCACCGGGCGCAGACCTGTTCGCCCGCGCTGCCGTCGGCCGCCCGGCGTGAGCGTGGCGACGGCCGCCGGCCCGGGAGAGCAGGGCGCGGCGGCCGCCGTGGGGGTGCCACTCTGTGACCGGTCCCGTGGGGGGGGGTACTCTCCCGCCTTCCCCGAAGCACCGTCCTCATGCGCCACATCTCGGCCAGATGCCCCGGCCGGACACCCCCGTCGCTTCGCGCCGGACTCGCGCCGACCCCGGCTACTTCGTGCAGACCTCGGTGCCGCTCGCGAGCGTCGCGCAGGCCTTCGCGTCGCCGCTCGACGAGACGGCCAGCATCGGCGTGTACGCGTCCGTGTCCGCGTCGCCGACCAGTCCCTTCTTCGAGGACTCGGTGCCGGACCGGAGCAGCACGCTGTCGCCGGGCGCCGCCCCCTGGACGCGGGCCCACGCCGCCTTGCACGTCTTGCTGTAGCGGACCTCGACCTGCGTCGTGCCGGACAGGATCTTCGCGGTGCTGTCGGCGAAGTCACCGCCGCAGCCCATGGCCTCGGGGTCCTTGCCGGTGCAGCTGTCGCCGACGCACTGGACGCCGGCCGGCAGCCGGGGCGCGCTGGTCGTCGGGGTGGGGCTCGGCTCGGCCTTGTCGTCCTTGTCGCCGCCGCTGGTCAGGACGTAGGCGAGCACGACGACGAGGGCCGCGCCGACGACCCCCGCGAGGAACATGGTCAGCCGGCGCCGGCCGCCACCACCGCCGCCGGAGCGCCCGGGAGGCGTGCCCGGT
>NZ_WWIA01001079.1 GCF_009870065.1 Streptomyces sp. SID5785
ACTCTCGCCGCACCGGGCGTAAGGCCGAGTACATCCAGTACGAGGCCTTGCACCCGGCACGCCGAGAGCACGCACCAGACGCCGCCCGGCCCGCCCTCCGGGCGGACGGAGGGACTTTGCGGACACGACCTAGGCCCGGTCCGGATCCCCCGTGGTGCGGAGCAGGCCCTCGACGCCGGCGAGGAAGGTCTCCGAGACGAGCGACGCGTCCGAGAGGCAGCCGGCCGCCATGGCTCCGTCGCGGAGCATGACGAAGTGCCGGCCCACCGCGTCGGCCGGGCGGCACCCCGCCCGTGCCAGCAGTTCCGTGGTGGTCTCCTGGAACCACTGACGGTGCGCCAGGACGGCCTGGTGCACGGGGTGTCCGGGGTCGGGGTACTCGGCTGCCGCGTTCAGGAACGCGCAGCCTCGGAAGCCCTCGTACTGGATGCCGTCCGTGATCGTCCGGCTCACGGCGCGCACGGCGTCGGCCGGGGACTGGTCCTGCGGCGCCAGCGCGGCGGCGACCTGGGCGCGGATGCCGTGGTCGGCCTGCTGGAGGTAGGCGAGGATCAGCTCCTCCTTGCCCTTGAAGTGCCGGTACAGCGTGGCCCGGGTGACCTTCGCCTCGGCGATGATCCGGTCCACGCCGACGGAGTGGATGCCCTCCGCGTAGAAGATCCGGGTCGCCGTGTCGAGGAGCCGGGCCCGCGCCTCGGACGTGCTCCCGCCCTCCGTGCTTGTGCTCATGCCCCTCACCGTACCAGCGAGTGAGGGAGAACGTTCGGTCTTGACGGGAGGGCGGGAAGGGCCTTCAATGGAGGAAGAACGAACGTTCTCCCTCATGGGGCGTTCCCCCTCCGTCGAGCACCGAGAAGGACCCGTCATGGACACCACCCTCGCCGCACCGCAGATCCCCGCCGTGAACGCACCGGCCGCGCTGCGCCGCCTCTACCTGCTCCGCTTCGCGTTCGCCGCCGTGTGGGCCGGCCTCCTGTTCGCCACCGGCAAGGAGCTGAGCGGCCTCACCGCGACACTGCTGGTGCTCTACCCCCTCTTCGACGTGGCCTGTGCCGTGGTCGACCTCAGGTCCGCGCGGGCGACGGGCGGACCCGTGCGCGGCCTCTACGCGAACATCGCCCTCAGCACCCTCACCGCGGCCGGACTGGCCGCCGCCGCGGCCTCCGGGATCCCGGCGGTCCTGCGGGTGTGGGGCGCCTGGGCGATCACCGCGGGAGTCGTCCAGCTCGTCGTCGGAGCCCTGCGCCGCCGCATGGGCGGCCAGTGGCCGATGATCCTCAGCGGCGCCATCTCGACGCTCGCCGGAGCGTCGTTCGCCGCGCAGGCCGGCGGCGAGAACGCCTCACTCGGCGCCCTCGCCGGATACGCCTTCCTCGGCGGGGTCTTCTTCCTCGTCTCCGCGCTGCGCCTGGGCCGGGCCGGAAAGCGCGCGTGACCTGCCTGGTCCACCCCGCCGCGGCAGGTCAGTCGCAGAAGACGTCGGCGGCGGGGCGCGTGCCGGTGGCGAGGAAGCGGGAGACCGTCGCGTCGCCGCACGCGTTGCCGTTGTCGA
>NZ_WWIA01001080.1 GCF_009870065.1 Streptomyces sp. SID5785
GCTCGTCGTGCGCGCCGAGGTCGCCCTCGCCGCGCCCGGCGACGCGGACGCCGGACAGCTGCGCGCCTGGGCCCACGGCCTGCGCGGCGCCGGAGCCGTGCCGCGCCCCGAGCGCATCGCCGCCATGGACGACGAACTGCTCGGCGTCGAGGCCGAGACCGCCGCGGGCGCGCCGTCGCTGTGGCGGCGGATCGGGCCCGGCTCCCCGCTCCTGCCCGTCGGTCTGCGCACCTTCGTGGGCTGCGCGCTCGCCGGGTACGCGTCGCTCGCGCTCGGGATCGGCCGCCCCTACTGGGCCCTGGTCACCGCGGCCTCCCTCTACCAGGCCAACGTCACCCTGACCTGGAAGCGCGGGGTGCAGCGGGTCGTGGGCAACGTCGGCGGCGTACTCGTCTTCGCCCTGATCGCCCCGCTCGCACACGCGAGCCAGGCGGCACTCGTCCTGTGCTGTCTCGCCTTCAGCTTCGGGGCCGAGGCCCTCATCACCCGCAACTACTGGCTCGGCAGCCTGTCCGTGACACCGATGGCGCTGCTCGTCACCGAGCTCGTCCGCCTCCAGGGCACCGGCGAGCTGATCACCGAGCGGATCGTCGACACGCTGGTGGGGGCACTGCTCGGCATCGTCGCCGCCCTCGTCGTCACCAACCGGCGGGCCGGCGACCACATCGAGGAGGCCCTGGGCCGTGTCGAGGAGGCCCGCGCCGCCGCCGACCGTACGCTGGCGCTCGGCGCGCCAGGACCGGCCGCTCTGGAGACCGCGCGGCGCACCCTGGCCGCGACCCTGGTCGAGCTGCGCGCCGCGGCCGACACCGCGGCCGGAGAATGGTGGCAGCGCGCCCTGCCGGAGGAGCGGGTGCTCGCGGCCGAGCAGGACGGGCATCGTACGCTCGCTGCGGTCGTCCGGCGTGCGGCCGGGCGCGGGTCCGAGGCGGAAGGTGTGGGCAGGCGAGGATGAGTGTGCAGCGTGGCGCGGACGGGGGCCCTTCGGACACCGTGTCGGCGGTGGTGCGGCAGTGGCGGGCCGTGCGCCCCGACGTCGACACCGCCCCCATGGAGATCATCGGGCGGATCAACCGGTGTGCCGCGCTGCTCCAGCAGGCGGAGGACGCGCCGCTGCGGGACGCCGGACTGACCCGGGCCGAGTTCGACCTGCTGGGGACGCTGCGGCGCACCGGCCGCGAGCTGACACCGGGCGACCTGGCCCGCGAGACCTTCTCGTCCGGCGCCGCCGTCACCAAGCGCCTCAAGCAGCTGCAGGAACGCGGGCTCGTGGCGCGCCGCGGCGACACCCGGGACCGCCGCGTCTCCCATCTGCGCCTCACCGACGCGGGGCGGGACCTGGTGGACGCCGTCCTGCCGCGCCAGCTCGCCTACGAGGCGTCCGTCCTGAGCGGCATCGACGGCGGCAAGGACGCCGAACTGGCAGCCCTGCTCGGTGATCTGCTCCTCCA
>NZ_WWIA01001081.1 GCF_009870065.1 Streptomyces sp. SID5785
GCCGACACCCGCACCCCGGACCGTTCTTGACGGGTATACGTCACGCCGAATCTCTGGTAGGAAACCTTCCTAACAGTCGACGGAACGTTGGACTCCCCCAAGGAGGAACCGTGCCTGCCCCCCACATACGCACCTCCCGTCGCACGCTGCTCACCCTCATCGGCGCCACCGTCGTGGGCGCGCCGCTCCTGTCCACCCAGTTCGCCGGGGCCGCCGGAGCGCCGGCCCGGGCGGGCGGACTCGACGACCCGGCGAAGAAGGAGATCGCCATGCAGCTCGTGTCGAGCGCCGAGAACTCCTCGCTCGACTGGAAGGCCCAGTACCGGTACATCGAGGACATCGGCGACGGCCGCGGCTACACCGCGGGCATCATCGGCTTCTGCTCCGGCACCGGCGACATGCTCGACCTCGTCGAGCTCTACACCGACCGCGCCCCGGACAACGTCCTCGCCCCGTACCTGCCGGCCCTGCGCCGGGTCGACGGCAGCGACTCGCACGAGGGCCTGGACCCGGGCTTCCCCGACGCCTGGGCCGAGGCCGCCGGGGACCAGGCCTTCCAGGAGGCCCAGAACGACGAGCGCGACCGGGTGTACTTCGATCCGGCCGTCGCCCAGGGCAAGGCCGACGGGGTCGGCACGCTCGGCCAGTTCACGTACTACGACGCCATCGTGATGCACGGCGACGGCTCCGACCCGACGAGCTTCCGCAGCATCCGCGAACGGGCGCTCGGCGCGTCACGTCCGCCGTCCCAGGGCGGCGACGAGACCGACTGGCTGAACGCGTTCCTGGACGCACGGGTGTGGGCCATGAAGCAGGAGGAGGCCCACAGCGACACCAGCCGGGTGGACACCGCCCAGCGGGTGTTCCTGCGCGACGGGAACCTCGGGCTCGAACCCCCGCTGGACTGGCAGGTCTACGGGGACTCGTACCACATCGGCTGAGTGGTGCGCGGCCCTCGCCGCCCGGCCGGGGCCGCCGCTCAGCCGATCGTGACCACCCGGGCCCAGTCCGGCGGCCCGTCCGGCGTGTAGTCCGCGTCGTCCTCGTCCGCCGGACGCCCGGGGCGGGGGAAGAGGCCGACGACCGTGCGGCACGGCGGGCGCCGGGACGGCCACGGGGTCTGCCCGTCGGTCAGGGCCACGATCACGTCGGGGCCCGGCCGGCGGCGCAGCGCGCGCTCGAACCCGGAGCGCAGATCGGTACCGCCCCCGCCGATCAGCTCCAGGCTCTCCGCCCGGCACAGCGGCACGGCGATCCCGGCCGCCGCGTCGCACGAGACGACCGAGACCAGGTCGCGGCGGCCGCCCACGGCGCGGGCGATCGCCGCCACCTCCAGGAGCGCACAGCCCAGTTCGGCGTCGCTCACCGAGCCCGACGTGTCGATGACCACGCAGACCCGGGGCGGGGTCCGCCGCAGGCTCGGCAGGACGACGCCCGGCAGGGAGGCCGAACGGCGCGACGGCCGCCGGTAGGTGTGGTCCTCCCCCACACCGGGCGCGGAGGCCGCCGAGCGGATCGCCGCCCCCAGCAACTTCCGCCAGGGCTGCGGCGCCTGGAACGCCTCGTCCGCCCAGCGCTTCCAGCCCTCCGGGGCGCTGCCCGGTCGGCCCTTGATCGCCTCGGCGACCCGGAACCGGACCGCGTCGCGCTGCTGCCGCGTCAGTCCGTGCGCCCCGTCCGGCCCCAGCTCCCACGGGCGGGGCTGACCGTCCGCGCCGCTGCCGCAGTCCAGCCAGGCCAGGTCCGCGGCGAGATCCGTCATCGGGGCGGTGCGCAGGTACTCCTCCATCAGCAGCCCGTCGCGCAGCCTCAGCCGCGAGGGCAGCATTGCGCCCGCGGGCAGCGGCAGCCCGTCCCCGTAGATGTCGTCGTTGATCTCGAAGTCGGCGGCGATGTTGCGGCGCAGCCGCTCGCCGGGGCCGTCCTCGTCGTGCTCGCGCGCGTACCGGGCGCCGCGCGCGTGGTGGTCGCGCAGCAGGTGCGACACCTCGTGGACCCACACCCCGGCCAGGTCCTCGACGCTCATGCCCGCGACGAAGGCGGGCGAGACGTAGCAGCGCCAGTGTGCGTCGACCCCCATCGTCGGCACCGTGCGGTCCTCGACGATCTGCAGGGCGAAGAGCGCGGCGGCCAGATAGGGGCGGACCTTCACCGCGTGGAGCCGCGCGGCGAGCAGCTTCTCCGTGTCGAGCGGCGGCCCCGCGGCAGCGGGCCCGCGGGCGGGCGCCCGGGTCAGCGGTCCCCGC
>NZ_WWIA01001082.1 GCF_009870065.1 Streptomyces sp. SID5785
GGTGCCGGTGCCGGTGCCGGTGCCGGTGCCGACGCAGGCCCGCATCTGCCCCGTCACGCCGCGGATCTACAGCTGACCACCGGACGACCCACCACGGTGCCGTCCGAGGAGGAGAGCGCGGACTCGGCCTGGCGCGTGCTGAGCTACACGGGCCCCGACCACATGCGCGCCGTCGTCGCACTGCCCCTGGACACCGTGGACGGAGCCACCACCAAACTCCTGTGGGTCAGCCTCGGACTCGGCGCCGCGGTCGCCGTCGGCGTGGTCGTCCTGGGCAACAGCGCCGTCCGACTGGGCCTGCGCCCGCTCTCGCGCGTCGAGAGCACGGCCCAGCACATCACCGACGGCGCCCTCGAACTGAACGTCCCCGTCACCGACCCGGACACCGAGGTCGGCCGCCTCGCACGCGCCCTCAACACCATGCTCGACCGCCTGCGCACAGCGCTGCACCGCACGGAGACCTCCGAACAGCAGCTGCGCCACTTCCTCGCGGACGCCGGCCACGAGTTGCGCACCCCTCTCACCGCCGTCCAGGGCTTCGCGGAACTGCTCCTCGACGAGCCCGGCATGCCGCAGGGGCGACGTCATCAGGCACACGCCCTGATCTCCCACAACGCCGACAGGATGAGTCGCCTCGTCGACGACCTGTTCCTCCTCGCCAGACTGGGCGGGACGGGAGACGACCACAGCGGTCCCACCGGTACACGCACCGCGCACCGCGAACCCGTGGATCTGCTCTCGCTGGCCGCCGACGCCATCGCCACCACCGCCGTACGTCACCCACGGCGCCGGATCGCCCTCGAACCGCTCGCCGGCCCCTCCACCGCATCCGGGGCCGAACGCGATCTGGACATCATCGAAGTGCCCGGGGATCCGCTTCAGCTCGCGCAGGTCCTGGGCAACCTGCTGTCCAACGCGTGCACCCACACCCCGGCCGGCGCCGCGGTCCATGTCCGCGTCGGGACCACCCGCACCCCTGCTGCCCCCCAGAGCCTGAGCACCGGTCCGCCCCTGGCGCCCGGCACCCGTGCCTGCGTCATCGAGGTCGCCGACGACGGCCCCGGGATCCATCCCGACGAAGCCCCTCACGTCTTCGACCGCTTCTACCGCGCGACGCCGTCCGGACGACCGGAAGGGGACACCGCCCCGGGGTCCGGTCTCGGACTCGCCATCGCGTCCGCTGTCGCGACCGCGCACGGCGGACGCCTCGAACTGGACAACCGGCCCGGCGCCGGCTGCACCTTCCGTCTGCTGCTGCCCGACCCGTCAGACCTGCCGCAGGTGGACAGGGGTGCGGCTCGCCACCGTCCGTCTCACCTGTGAGCATCACCCCGGCGTCGCCCTCGCGGCCGCGCGCCCGCCGGCGACGACGTGCGCCGGGCGGACCGCCTTTGGCATGATCCACCCCGGGGGCCGGGCGAGCGGAGGAGTCGAAGGTGCCATGGGTGAACTGACCAGACCGGAGGTCGACGTCCCTGCGGGCGATCCGCCTGCCGAGCTGACCGTGCGGGACCTGGTCGTCGGCGACGGGGCCGAGGCGAGGCCGGGCATGGTGGTCAGGGTCCACTACGTCGGGGTGACCTTCGCCTCGGGCAGGGAGTTCGACGCCTCCTGGGACCGGGGCGAGCCGTTCAAGTTCGCCCTGGGCGGCGGACGGGTCATCAAGGGCTGGGA
>NZ_WWIA01001083.1 GCF_009870065.1 Streptomyces sp. SID5785
CGCGGGGAACTGCGCGAGAAGCCCCACCGGACGGAGAGCCGAATCACCGCTCAGACCCGGAAGTGGCGCTCCAGGCCCGCCCAGACCCCGTCGTACCCCCGCTGGCGCCACGCCGCCCCGCCCGCCTGCGCAGCAACCGTCACCGGCCACCGCGTCTCGAACATGAAGGCCAGACCGTCGTCCACCTTCTGCGGCCGCAGCTCCGCCGCGCTCGCCCGGTCGAAGGTCTCCCGGTCCGGACCGTGCGCCGACATCATGTTGTGCAGCGAGCCCCCGCCCGGTACGAACCCCTCCGCCTTCGCGTCGTAGGCACCCTCGACCAGGCCCATGTACTCGCTCATCACGTTCCGGTGGAAGTACGGCGGCCGGAAGGTGTCCTCGCCGACCAGCCAGCGCGGCGCGAACACCACGAAGTCGACCCCGGCGAGCCCCGGGGTGTCCGAGGGCGACGTGAGCACCGTGAAGATCGACGGGTCCGGGTGGTCGTACGAGATCGAGCCGATGACGTTGAACCGGTGCAGGTCGTACACGTACGGCACGTGGTTGCCGTGCCAGGCGACCACGTCGAGCGGCGAGTGGTCGTAGCGGGCCGTCCAGAGGTTGCCGCAGAACTTGTTGACCACCTCGACCGGTTCTTCGGTGTCCTCGTACGCGGCGACCGGGGCCCTGAAGTCCCGCGCGTTCGCCAGGCCGTTGGCCCCGATCGGGCCGAGGTCGGGCAGCCGGAACGGCGCCCCGTAGTTCTCGCACACGTACCCGCGGGCGCTCTCGTCGAGCAGCTCGACGCGGAAGCGGACCCCGCGCGGGATCAGGGCGACCTCGCCCGGAGCGGCCGCCAGCAGCCCGAACTCGGTGTGCAGGAGCAGCCCGCCGCGCTCCGGCACCAGCAGCAGCTCGCCGTCCGCGTCGCTGAACACGCGGTCCGTCATCGACGCGTTCGCGTGGTACAGGTGCACGGCCATGCCGGTGCGCTGCGTCGCGTCGCCGTTGCCCCCCAGCGTCCACAGGCCGGTCAGCCAGTCGGTGCCGGGGGCCGGGTCCGGCAGCGGGTTCCAGCGGCGGCGGTTGGGGTCGGGGGCCGCGTCGGTGAAGGGAGCCGTACGCACCGTCCCGTTCTCCGCGCGGGTGAACTA
>NZ_WWIA01001084.1 GCF_009870065.1 Streptomyces sp. SID5785
ACACACCCCCGCGGACGCCGTCGTCGTCGACCTGTGCTGCGGCACCGGTGCGGTCGGCGCGTACCTGGCCGCACTGCACCCCGCGCAGTTGCACGCGGCGGACCTCGACCCCGCCGCCGTCCGCTGCGCCCGCCGCAACCTCGCCCCGTTCGGCGCCACGGTCCACGAGGGCGACCTCTACGCCCCCCTGCCGGCCGCCCTCGAAGGGCACGTCGACATCCTCGTCGCCAACGGCCCCTACGTCCCCACCGGCGACATCCCCCTGCTCCCGAGCGAGGCCCGCGACCACGAACGCCGGCTCGCTCTCGACGGCGGCACCGACGGCCTGGACATCCTGCGCCGGGTGGCGGCCCGGGCCCGCACCTGGCTCGCGCCGGGCGGCCACGCCTTCATGGAGACCGGCACCCACCAGGCCGGGGCCGCCCTCGCGGCGGTCGCCGCCGCCGGTCTGCGCCCGGTCCTCGCCGAGGACGAGGACCTGGGGGCGACCGTGATCATCGCGGCCCGCGACCGGGCGCGCTGACCCCCGGACCGGCCGGCGCGGCGGCGGCCGGCGACGCGTCGTCCTCCACCGCCCGGTCGCCCGACACCCGCGACCACCACACGGCCTCGCCGCGGGTGAGCCCGGGCAGCGCGAGCTCGACCGTCCGCACCCGGCGGGCCAGGATCTCACCGCGGACCAGCCACGACTCCCGCCCGCCCAGCGTCTCGCGGAACGCGGCCCCGGCCCCCGCGAGACAGGCCACCACCGGGGCGAGCGCGTCCAGCGGCACCTCCGCCTCGAAGGCGTGCACCGGCTCGAACAGCCGGGTCCCGGCCCGCTCCAGAGCCCGCCGCAGCACGACCGCCGTCACCGTACGGAAGTCGCCCGCGACGCTGACCGGGGAGGAGAACCCCGAGTGCGTCAGCGTCACCCGGCAGTCCGTCACGGGAGAGCCGTGCGTCCCGCCCCGGCCCGTGAGCTCCGCCTCCACGGTCTCCCGGACCGCCTGATGGAACGCCCGGGGGAGCGCGCCCAGTTCCGTCTCGTACGTGAAGACGCGACCGGAGCCGGCCGGTCCCGGCGCCACCCGCAGCCCGACCGTCGCGGGCAGCCCCGTCGTGCTGCGCCGCCCCATCTCCTCGACGTCCGCACCGGTGCCGACCGGGCGCTCGACGCACCGCACCCGGCTCGGCTCGAAGTGCGCGCCGATCCCGAACTCCTGCTCCAGCGTGGCCCCGAGGACCTCCTTCTGCACCTCGCCGTACAGCAGCAGTTCCGTCGCACCCTCGACCGTGGCGCGGGCGTGGATCAGCGGATCCTGGTCGGCCAGGTCGAGCAGCGCCGCGCGCAGCGCGCCGCCCTGACCGGGGCGCCGCGCGCGGACCACGGTCGCCAGCGTCGGCGGCGCGAACCGCACCCGCCCCTCCCGCAGTTCCCCGAGCCGGTCCCCGACCCGGACGCCGGACAGCCCGCGCACCTCGGCGATCTCCCCCGGACCGGCGACGGGTTCGGCGTCCGCCGACGCCCCGGCGACCCGGAGAGCGGTGATGCGGCCGGTCCGCCGCAGGGTGCCGCCGTCCGCGTCCCGGCGCAGGAGCGTGACGTCCTGACGGGCGCGCAGTGCGCCCGCGTCCATGCGCAGGTGGGCCACGCGCTCACCCGTCGGCCCCCGGTGCACGGCGAACACCGTGCCCGTGGGCCGGGCGTCCGGGTCCGCGGCGGGCGGCGGGGGCAGGAACTCCCGGAGCGCCCCGACGAGCCCGTCCACGCCCTGACCGCCCAGGGCGGACCCCAGGAGCAGCGGGTGGACGAGCCCGTCCGCGGTGCGCGCCGCGAGGGCCCGTCGTACGGCCGCGGCGTCCGGGGCCGGACCGTCGACCAGCGCGGCGAGCACCGCGTCGTCGACCTCGGCGAGGGTCGTGGCCGCGGCCTCCCGCACCGCCGCGTCCTCGAAGGAACGCGGCACGACGCGGGCGTCCGGCGTCCCTTCCCCGGCCACGTCGGCCAGGGGGACCACGTACGGCGTCAGACGGCGCCGGATGTCGTCGAGCAGCCCGGCGGTCCGCGCCCCCGGCCGGTCGATCTTGTTGACGAAGATCAGGGTGGGCAGGCCGATCCGGCGCAGTGTCCTGAGCAGCAGACGGGTGTGTGCCTGGACGCCCTCGACGGCGGAGACGAGCAGCACGGC
>NZ_WWIA01001085.1 GCF_009870065.1 Streptomyces sp. SID5785
TGGTTCTCTGTCGTTCCGGGGTCAGAGCGCCTTCGCGAAGCAGCGGCTCAACTCGTCGAAGCGGTAGTGGCCGAACTTGGCGCACGGCGTGTACCCGCTCGACGCGTACAGCGCTATCGCCTCCGGCTGCTTCGTGCCCGTCTCGAGCACCATCCGGGTGCGGCCCGCCGCGCGGGCGTCCGCCTCCAGCGCCGCGAGGATCCGGCGGGCCAGGCCCAGGCCGCGCGCCTCCGGGGTCACGTACATGCGCTTCAGCTCGGCGTCGCCGTCCGCGTACCCCTCCTCGTTCTCGTCCTGGGTGCGCCAGCCGCCGGTGGCCAGCGGGGTGTCCCGGTCGTCGTACGCGATCAGGTACAGCCCGTGCGGGGCGTCGAACATCGTCGGGTCGAGCGGGGTGACGTCCCCCTCGTCGCCGTACCGCTCCGCGTACTCGAGCTGCACGCGGTCGTTCAGCGCGATCGCGTCGGGGTGGCCGAAGGAGACGGGGCGCAGGGCGGGGGCCTCGGCGAGGGCGTGCTGGATACTCATGCGTCCGATCGTAACTCTATGCGGGCGGTGCTGGGGAGTGGGTTTCCAGTGTGCCGGTACCGTGGCCGGGTGCTGACTGTGACCACTGTGAATGTGAACGGGCTGCGGGCCGCCGCCAAGAAGGGCTTCGTGGAGTGGCTCGCCGGGACCTCCGCCGACGTGCTGTGTCTGCAGGAGGTGCGGGCCGAGGCCCAGCAGCTCCCGGACGAGGTGCGCGAGCCGGAGGGCTGGCACGTCGTGCACGTGCCCGCCGCGGCCAAGGGCCGGGCCGGTGTCTCCCTCTACACGCGGCGGGCGCCGGAGCGGGTGCAGATCGGGTTCGGCGTGCAGGAGTTCGCCGACAGCGGGCGCTACGTCGAGGTGGACCTGCCCGGTGTCGTCGTCGCCAGCCTCTACCTGCCCTCGGGCGAGGTCGGCACGGAGCGCCAGGACGAGAAGATCCGCTTCATGGACGCGTTCCTCGCCTACCTCAAGGAGCTCCGGGTCCGGGCGGCCGCCGACGGCCGCGAGGTCCTCGTCTGCGGCGACTGGAACATCGCGCACCGCGAGGCCGACCTCAAGAACTGGAAGAGCAACAAGAAGAACTCGGGCTTCCTGCCCGAGGAGCGCGCCTGGCTCGACCGCGTCCTGGACGAGAAGGACGGCGGTTACGTGGACGTGGTCCGCAGCCTGCACCCGGACGTCGAGGGCCCCTACTCGTGGTGGTCGTACCGGGGGCGCGCCTTCGACAACGACTCCGGCTGGAGGATCGACCTCGCCGCCGCGACCCCGGGGCTGGCCGGGAAGGCCGTGAAGGCGTACGTCGAGCGGGCCGCGAGCCACGCGGAGCGGTGGAGCGACCATGCGCCGGTGACCACGGTCTTCGACCTCTAGGACGCTTCGCGCCGCCCGGTCCGCAGGCCGGCGCGGCACGGACGAACCCCCGACCGGGGCCCCGGTCGGGGGTTCGTCAGGTCCTCAAGGAAGGACGGTGCCTGCGGGCGCGTCAGTCGCGGTCCAGCCGGTCCCGCACGTCCTGGGCGGCGTCCTCGGCCTTGTCGCGGGCCTGCGAGCCGCGCTCACGCGCCTCGTCGGCGCCCTGCTGCGCACGCTCGCCGGCGTTCTCCTTGTCGCCGCCCATGGCGTCCTTGGCCTTGTCGGCCAGGTCTTCGCCCTTGTCCTTGAACTGGTCCATGATGCCCATGCTGTTCACTCCTGTGGTGGGTGAGGGGATCGGGCTGCGACCAGACTTGCACGCTCGGACAAAGGTCGCATTTCGATCACTCACCACCTGTGTGCATCAACCGCCAGGCTGGGAGGAACCGCAGGTCAGGGCGTGCGAACGGATTCGTCCGCGGCGCCGCCCGCACCCACCAGGCCCTTCGACACCGACCCGAGCCGGCCCTCGAAGCGCCGCATCTCGCGCTGGCCCACGGACCCGATGATCCCGGGCAGGTAGCCGCGCATCCCCTGCATGCCGCGCAGCCACCACTGCGCGTACACGTGCGAGGAGCGCCGCTCGATGCCCGCCACGATCCGGTCCACGGCCGGGCCCAGCGGGTACGTCTTGTTCGACGGCCACGGCAGGCGCTGGCGCAGCTCGCGCATGACGTCGTCCTGGTCGGCGCCGCGGACCATGTCGGTGTCGGTCCAGGAGAGGTAGCCGACGCCCACCTTGACGCCCTTGTAGCCGACCTCGGCGCGCAGGCTGTGTGCGTAGGCCTCCACGCCCGACTTCGACGCGCAGTACGCGGTCATCATCGGCGCCGGTGTCATCGCGGCGAGCGACGCGATCTGGAGCAGGTAGCCGCGGGACTCGGTCAGCACGGGCAGGAAGGCGCGGGCGGTCACCGCCGAGCCGATCAGGTTGACCTCGATGACGCGCCGCCAGGACTCCGGGTCGGAGTCGACGAAGGGTCCGCCGGTCGCGACGCCCGCGTTGGCCACGACGATGTCGACCTTGCCGAAGCGCTCCTTCACCTCCTGGGCGACCCGCGCCATGGCCACGTGGTCCGTGACGTCCGCGTGCCACCAGTCGGCGTCCGTGTGCATGCGGCCCGCGACCTGCTTCAGCTCGTCCGGCTCCAGGCCGACGAGCGCGATCTTGGCGCCGCGCGCCGAGAGCTTGCGGGCGAGCAGCTCGCCGACGCCGCGCGCGGCTCCCGTGACGACCGCGACCTGTCCTTCGAGACCGACCCTGCTCATACGGCTTGCGCCCCTTCCTCGGACTGCGTCCGCTGCTCGGATCCGGCGGGCTGTGCCTGCCGCGGTAGGTACTGCTCGGCGAGTCCCCGGATGCGGGCGGTGACCGCTTCCGGGGCCTCGACCGGTGTCATGTGGCCGCGCCCGGCCAGCTCGGTGAGCCCCTCGCTCTGCGGCAGGGCCGCGGCGATCCGGCGCGCGTGCACGATCGGGGTGAGCCGGTCCCGGGTACCCGCGATCACGGCGGTCGGCACGGTCAGCGCCTCGACGCCCGCGTCCAGGTCCAGGGTCTCCAGGACGTGCGACCAGCCGCACCGCACGCCGCGCGGGCAGCCGTGCACGATGCGGGCGCAGGCCTCGATCTGGCCGGGGGCCGAACCCGGGCCCATCGTCGCGTACTTGAGCACCTTCTTGCCGACCGGTGTGACCGGCCCGAGGGGCGCCTTCGACCCGAGGACGGCCCGGGTGAGCCGGGTGCGCAGCCCGCCGGCCCGGATCGGCACCACGGTCGCCTCGGGCACCAGCCGCGAGCTGCCCGTGCTGCACAGGAGCACCGCGGCGGCGTGTTCGCGGAACGCGGGCCGGCCGGCCGCCGCCATCATCGTCATGCCGCCCATGGAGTGCCCGGCGAGCACCGCCCGTTCGCCCGGCGCGAGCGTCGCGCGGAGCACGGCCTCCAGGTCGTCGGCGAGCATCTCGGTCGTGTACGGGAGGCTGGTGGCGGCGGGGCTCCGGCCGTGTCCGCGCTGGTCGTAGGCGATCACGCGGTGGTCGCCGGACAGGGCGCGGATCTGTGCGGCCCAGAAGGCCGTCGAGCAGGTCCAGCCGTGCGCGAGGACGACCGCGGGGGCGCCGTCGGGGCCGTGCACCTCGGCGTGCAGCCGGGCGCCGTCGGCCGAGACGACGGTCAGTTCGCGGGCCGGGGCCGGGGGTGCGTAGGGCCCGGTGGTGACATGGGTGAGCCGGCTCATGCGGCGTCCACCGCCTTCTTCTTCGTACGGGCTGTGCGCGCGGGGGAGGCGGGGGCGACGGCCGGCGGCCGCACCACCTTGTACTCGCCCACGTCCACATGCCGGGTGGCCTGTCGGAACTCGGTGGTGGTGCCGGGCCACACCGTGGTGTTGCGCCCGTTGGCGTCCAGGTACCAGCTGGTGCAGCCGCCGGTGTTCCACACGGTGCGCTTCATGCGGTCCTGCACGCGGTTGTTCCAGCCGGTGACGGCGCTCTCGCGCGGGTCGAGGGCGACGCGGCCGCCCAGCACGTGCAGTTGGCGCAGGTAGTCGGCCAGGTAGTTCAGCTGGGACTCGATCATGAGGATCATCGAGGAGTTACCGAGGCCGGTGTTGGGTCCGATGATCGTCATGAAGTTCGGGAAGCCGGCGGCGGTGGCGCCGCGCAGGGACCGCATGCCGTCCTTCCAGGACTGGGCGAGGCTGTCGCCGTCGGCGCCGATGACGCGCTCGGCGATCGGCATGTCCGTGACGTGGAAGCCGGTGCCGAAGATGATCGCGTCGACCTCGGCCTCGGTGCCGTCGGCGGCGACCAGAGTGTTGCCGCGGATCTCCTTCAGGCCGGAGGCGACGACGTCGACGTGCGGCTGGGCGAGCGCCGGGTAGTAGGTGTTCGACAGCAGGATGCGCTTGCAGCCGATGCGGTAGTCGGGGGTCAGCTTGGCGCGCAGGGCCGGGTCCTTGACCGCCCGGTGCATGTTCCGCCTGGCGAGCTGTTCGACCAGGCCGAGCTCCTCGGGCCGTTTGGTGAACGCCTGGACCTGGAGTTCGCGGATGCCCCACAGCAGGCCCCGGCGGGCCTGCGTGGTGAACGGCAGCTGCCGGTGCAGCCAGCGCTCGGCGCGGGTGATGGCGCGGTCGGCGCGCGGCATCACCCACGGCGGGGTGCGCTGGAAGAGGGTGAGCCGGCCGACGTCCTGCTGGATCGCGGGCACGATCTGGATGGCCGAGGCGCCGGTGCCGATCATGGCGACGCGCTTGCCGCGCAGGTCGTAGTCGTGGTCCCAGCGGGCGGAGTGGAAGACCTTGCCCTCGAACGAGCCGAGCCCGGGGATGTCGGGCACCTTGGGGTCGGACAGCGGGCCGGTGGCGGAGACGACGACATCGGCGGTGAGGGTGCCGCTCGCGGTCTCCAGGATCCAATGCAGCCGCTCGGTGTCCCAGCGGGCCTGTCGCACCTCGGAGTCGAAGCGGATGTGCGGCCGGATCCGGAAGACGTCGGCGACGTGCTCCAGGTACGCGTGGATCTTCTCCTGCCCGGAGAAGGTGCGGGGCCAGTCCGGGTTCGGCGCGAACGAGAACGAGTACAGGTGCGAGGGCACGTCGCACGCGCACCCGGGGTAGCTGTTGTCCCGCCAGGTGCCGCCGACGGTGCCCGCCCGCTCCAGGACGACGAAGTCCGTGATGCCCTCGCGCCGCAGCCGGACGGCCGCCCCGAGTCCGCCGAAGCCGGACCCGATCACCGCCACCCTCACGTGCTCGTGCTTCTGCCCGGCCATCCCGGCGCCTCCCTTGCCGCACGACTCTGCCAGTGAACACTGGCGCAATGGGGAGAGTAGGGCAGCTCCGTACTCATGGGTAGGGGTTGCGCCGAGGAAAGTTACCGGCGGTTCGTCATAGGGTTCCCGCCGTGGGCGACGAAACGACGACGGGCGACGGCAGGCGCGAGTACCGCATGGAGGAGCTGGCCGCGGCGGCCGGCATCACGGTCCGCACCGTGCGCTTCTACCGCGAGCGGGGGCTGATCAAGCCGCCCCGCCGCGAGGGGCGCATCGCCTGGTACGACGGGAGTCACCTCTCCCGGCTGCGCACGATCGCCGCGCTCCTGGAGCGCGGGCACACCCTGAACGGCATCGCGGAGCTCTCCGAGGCGTTCGACCGCGGCCGTGACGTGGGCGAGCTCCTCGGGCTCGGCGAGCCCACCGAGGAGACCCCGGTCCGGCTGTCCGCCACGGAGCTCGCGGACCACTTCGCCGGCGAGGTGACCCCCGAGAACCTCCAGGCCGCCCTCGACCTCGGCTACCTCGGCACCGACGGCGAGGAGATCGTCCACGTCTCCCGCCGCCTCCTCGACGTCTCCGCGGCCCTGGTCCGCGAGGGCATCCCGCTCGCCGAGGTCCTCGGGGCGGCCCGCACCGTCCGCGACCACGCGGACGCGCTGGCCGCCCTGTTCGCCGACCTCGTCCGCGCCCACGGCACCGACAAGGACGTCGAACGCCTGCGCCCGCTGGCCAAGTCGGTCGTCGAGGCCGAACTCTCGATGGCCCTGGACCGGCGCATGGCGGGACCGGGGACGCCCCCGGGGTAGCCGCGCCCGGTCAGCGCGGCGGCAGCGGCGGCCGGCGGCGGTCCGGGGTGTCGGCGTAGTCGGGCGGGGAGAGAGCGCCCTGCTCCTTCAGCAGGTCCAGGGCCAGATGGACCGCGTCGTCGAGCTGGGCGTGCCGGCCCTCGGCCCAGTCGAGGGGGGTGCGCAGGGCCTCGATGTCGGGGTCGACGCCGCGGTTCTCCACGGACCAGCCGTACTCGGGGAACCAGGCCGCGTTCATCGGCACGGTGATCACGGTGCCGTCGCCGAGCTTGTGCCGGCCGGTCATGCCGACGACGCCGCCCCAGGTGCGCTGGCCGACGACCGGGCCGAGCGCGAGCAGCTTGAACGCGGCGGTGATCATGTCGCCGTCGGAGGAGGTGGCCTCGTCGGCGAGGGCGACGACCGGGCCGCGCGGCGCGTTGGAGGCGTAGGAGACGGCCTGGGCGTTGCGGGTCAGGTCCCAGCCGATGATCTTGCGGGTCAGTTTCTCGATGACGAGCTCGCTGATGTGGCCGCCCGCGTTGCCCCGTACGTCGACGATCAGGGCCGGGCGGGAGACCTCCATGCGCAGGTCGCGGTTGAACTGGGCCCAGCCGGAGCCGCCCATGTCGGGGATGTGCAGGTAGCCGCACTTGCCGTTGCCCAGCTCGCGGACGACCGCGCGGCGCTTGGCCACCCAGTCCTGGTAGCGCAGCGGGCGTTCGTCGACGAGCGGGACGACGGCGATGCGGCGGGCCCGGACCTCGCCGCCCTCCGGCGTGTGCGCGGGCAGGAAGGTGAGCTCGACGGTGGTGCCGCCGGAGCCGGCCAGCAGTGGGAAGGGGCCCGTGACCGGGTCGACGGGGCGGCCGTCGACATGGGTGAGCACGGCGCCCTCGCGGATGCCGGTACCGGCCAGCGGGGAGCGCGCCTTGGAGTCCGACGACTCGCCCGGCAGGATCCGGGTGAGGGTCCACCGCCCGTCCCGGCAGGCGAAGTTGGCGCCGAGCAGGCCCTGGGCGCGCTGGTAGTGCGGGGGGCCCTCGTTGCGCCGGGCGGCGGAGACGTAGGCGTGCGAGGTGCCGAGCTCGCCGAGGACCTCGCGCAGCAGGTCGGCGAAGTCGTCGGGGGACGCGACGCGTTCGAGCAGCGGCCGGTACTGGTCGAGGACGCCGTCCCAGTCGATGCCGCACATGTCGGGTGCCCAGAAGTAGGCGCGGACGATGCGGCCGGCCTCGTCGTAGGCGCCGCGCCACTCGGCGGGCGGGTCGACCTCGTGCAGGATGCGGCGCAGGTCGATCCAGATCGTCGTGTCGTTGTCACCGGCCTCGGTGGCGGGCACGGCGCTCAGCTCACCCTCGTCACCGACGACGAGCCGGGTGCCGTCGCCGCTGACCGCGAACCAGTCCATGTGGTCGACGAGCTGTGTCTTCTTGCCCTTGGCCAGGTTGAAGTGCTCGAGCGTGGGCTGGGACGAGGTGTCGGCCGGGTTCGCGAACGTCTCGCCGAGGGCGCCCGAGATCGGCCAGCGCAGCCAGACGAGGCCGCCGCCCGCGACCGGGTGCAGCGCCGAGTACTTGGACGCAGCGACGGGGAACGGCACGACACGCTCGGCGAGCCCCTCGGTCTCCACCATGGGCGCGCCGTCCCCGGTGCCCTCGACGGGGTCGAGCCCGCCCGCCGCGGTGCGGCCGTCGGGGGAGAGCGCGAAGGGGGACGGCGTGGCCGAGGACAGCGGGACGAGGTAGGGGCGGCAGCCGAGCGGGAAGGACAGGTCGCCGGTGTGCACGTCGTAGACGGGGTCGAAGCCGCGCCAGGACAGGAAGGCCAGGTAGCGGCCGTCGCGGGTGAAGACCGGGTTCTCGTCCTCGAAGCGGCCGTTGGTGACGTCGACGATCGTCCGGTCCTTGATCCGGGCCATCTTGATCTGCCGCAGGGAGCGGCCGATGCCCGGGTGCGACCAGGTCAGCCAGGCGCCGTCGGGGGAGAACGCGAGGTCGCGGACCGGTCCGTTGGTCGAGCGGATCAGCTCGGTGACCTCGCCGTCGGAGTCCTCGGACGCGTCGAGCAGCAGGACGCGGCCGTCGTTGGAGGCGACGGCGAGCCGCTCGCCCTCCGGGTCGGAGACCAGCTCCTGGACGCGGCCGAGGGCGCCCCGGGCGAGCCGGCGCGGGGCTCGCTCGCCGCTGGCCCGGGGCAGGTGGGCGATCTCGACGGTGTCGGCGCCCTCCGCGTCGGTGACGTAGGCGAGCCGGCCGCCGGAGCCGAGCATCTCGGGGAGCCGGGCGCGCACCCCGGGGGTGTCGGCGATCGTGCGGGCCGGGCCGTCGCGGTGGGTCAGCCAGTACAGCGAGCCGCGCACGACGACGGCGCTGGCCCGGCCGGTCTCGTCGACGGACAGGGCGTCGACGTGGTGCGCGGCCGGGACCTGGTAGCTGCGGCGCCCGGAGCGCGGTCCGCCGAGCCGGACGTCGATCCGGCGCGGCCGGGATCCGGGGGTGAGCGCGTCGAGGATCCACAGCTCGCCCGCGCACTGGTAGACGACGCGGGTGCCGTCGGTGGAGGCGTGCCGGGCGTAGAAGGCGTCGTGGTCGGTGTGCCGGGTCAGGTCCGAGCCGTCGGGCCGGCAGGAGTAGACGTTGCCGACGCCCTCGTGGTCGGAGAGGAACGCGATGCGGTCGCCGACGAACATGGGGGCGTCGAGGTGCCCGTCGACGTCCGCGAGGATCCGCTCCCCGTGCACCCACAGCCGGCCCTGGGCGCCGCCGCGGTACCGCTTCCAGGCGGCCGGCTCGTGCGGCGGGGTGCCGGTCAGGAGCAGGGTGCGGCGCTCGCCGGGGAAGTCGGTGACCTGGATGTCGGAGACCGGGCCCCAGGGGAGCTTGCCGCCGGGGGAGCCGTCGGTGGGGACGCTGTAGGCGAACGTGAAGTACGAGAAGGGCTCGCCGTGCGACGCGACGGCGAGGATGTCGCCGTCGGGCGTCCAGCCGCGGACCTCCGTGTCGGGGCTGCCCCAGTAGGTGAGCCGGCGGGTGGCTCCGCCGTCGACCGGGGCCAGGTGGATCTCGGGGTCGAGGCTGCGCCAGGTGGTGAACGCGATGTGCCGGCCGTCGGGGGAGAAGCGGGGATGGCCGAGTTTGGTGCGATCGGCGGTGAGGCGCCAGGCGCGGGTCGCGCCGTCCAGGGGGGCCAGCCAGAGGTCGTCCTCGGCCACGAAGCAGAGGTGCTCGCCGCTCAGGTGGGGGTACCTGAGGTAGCCCGGGCTGGTCGTCGTCTCGGCCGTTTCTTCGTCGTCCGTCACCTGTTCATGCTTTTCCGTCGTGGGGGGTCCGGCAACCGGGGAGGAGGAGTGGTGTGCACGGCCGGGTGCGGGTCCGGACTGTGATGGGGAGCACGTACGAAACGGTTTCGTTTCGCTAGA
>NZ_WWIA01001086.1 GCF_009870065.1 Streptomyces sp. SID5785
GCACATGATCGAGGAGTACGCCCGGCACAACGGGCACGCCGACCTCATCCGCGAAGGCGTAGACGGACGGACCGGCGCGTAGGCAGAGGTGACGAACCGGCGCGTGAGACGGATGCGCCCGCCGGCCCGGGGCGTCAGCCAGGAAGAGTGAGCGCCGTGTGGGCCGGCTGCCGCGGCGGCGCGGGCAGGGCAGCCAGACCGCGCAGCCGGGCGTTACGACGCTCCAGGGCGGCGGCCGTCCGCGGGAAGAGCGAGGCACCGTCCTCGCCGATCAGCTCCTGGTTCGCCGTGACGAACGGGCGCGTGCCGGCCTCGTAGGCGGCGAGCCCCGCCTCCTGGTCTCGCCCGGCCAGCGAGGACGCGAGCATGTAGGCGCCGGCCAGCGCCAGGCTCGTGCCCTGACCGGTGAGGAACGAGGGGGCGTACGCCGCGTCCCCGACCAGGGCGACCCGGCCGCGATGCCAGCGCGGCACGTGGATCTGCGCGGCCGTGTCGCAGAACACGTCATCGGCCGCCTCCAGCGCGTCGAGCATCCCCGGCACCTGCCGGGCCGCACCGGCGAAGGCCCCGGCGAGCAGCGACGGCCGGGC
>NZ_WWIA01001087.1 GCF_009870065.1 Streptomyces sp. SID5785
GTGTTCCAGTCCGGGAGGTAGTACGGGAGCTGCACGATCTCGGTGGAGCCGTCGTTGAGCGCGGCCGCGGCGAGCTTGGTGGGCTCGGAGCGGGCGACCCACGCGTCCTTCGCGGCATCGGTGGACGCCGGGATCTGCCCCGCCGACTCGTTCCACCGGGAGTTGGCCTCGTGAGAGGCGGCGTACTGGACGAACTTCCAGGCGGCGTCCTTGTTCTTCGAGGCCTTGAAGATGCCGAGACCGTCGACGGGGTTGGAGACCTGGACGCGCTTGCCGCCCGGCCCGGTCGGCTGCGGGATCCCCCGGAAACGATCCGCACCGAACGCCTTCACGTGATCCTGGTAGGAACCCAGATTGTGGTTGACCATGCCGATGGTGCCCTGGTCCCACTGGGCCACCATCTTCGTGAAGTCGTTGTTCAGATCCGCCGACGGCGTCACCTTCTTGTACAGCGCCGCGTACTTCTCCAGCGCCGCCACGTTCCGCGGATCGTTCAACGTCGTCCTCTTCCCCGACGCATCCCAGAACGACGTGATCCCCGACTGCCCGTACATCGCGTCGAAAGCCTGCGCGATCGACCCCGCACCACCCCGGATCGTGTACCCGAACGCGTTCTTCTTCGCATCCGTCAGCTTCCGCGCCGCCCGGTAGAAGGCGTCCCAGGTGAGGGGCTCCGGCAGGCCGGCCTTCTCGAACAGGTCCGTGCGGTAGTACAGGACGCCGTTGTTGGC
>NZ_WWIA01001088.1 GCF_009870065.1 Streptomyces sp. SID5785
GCTGTGGCGTTCGACGGCACCGACCGGGTCTTCGGCACCCCGGCGCGGCTGTGCCTCGGCTATCCGCTGGGGCGCATCGGCACGACACCGGAGGAGACACCCGGCACGTTCGGCTGGGTCGGCGGGGGCGGCAGTTACGTGTTCGCCGACACCGCCACGGGTACCTCCTTCGCCCTGACCAAGAACCGCCTCACCCCCCACTTCACGGCCGCGCAGCGCCTCGCGGACCTCACCATGGCCGAGATCGACGCGGGCACGTGAGGGAGCGGGCGCTCACCGGCGGCGTCGCGCGCGGCACGCCACGCACCGGTCGCCCGTCGTGCATGACGCGACGTCAGGGCTCCTGCGCCTGTGACAGAACGAAGACCTGGCGGAGGACCGCCTGTGACTCGGTGCGGGATACAAATACTTTCGACCACCTGCACCGCGTCCTGACCGGGGGAACACCATGAAGCACACCCGCACCGCCGCCCTTGCCGCCGTCGGCGTCGCCGCCGCCCTTTCGCTCACCGCGTGCGGCAACGGCTCGGGATCCACCTCCGGATCCGGCAAGGGCGCGCACGCCAAGGGGTCCTCGTCCGCGCACAAGAGCGCGGCGTCACACGGCGGTTCTGGGTCCGACAGCGACCGGGGCGACGTCGCGAAGACGGGCTCGGGCAAGGAGAGCACGGGCAACTCCGGTGCCACGAGCGGGTCGGACGCCACGCGGCAGACCGGCACCGACCGGAAGGTCTCGTTCTGCAGGACCCAGGACCTCGCCATCGACGCGGTCGACGCCGCACCGGACGCGACCTCCGGCCGGATCAACATCACCATGGTCAACCGGGGTTCGGCGACCTGCTCGGCCACCGGCTTCGCCGGCGTCGACATCAAGGACGCCGATCACACGTCGAGTCCCATCGAGCGGGGCCACGCCCAGCCCCGCGTCACCGTCCTGAAGCCCGGCGACGCCGCGGTGTTCGACCTCGCCTACGACATCGACCCCTCCGGCAAGAGCCTCGCCTCGCCGACCGACCTCATCGTGACGCCGCCGAACGAGACCCACTCGGTGACCCTGAAGTGGCCTGCGGGCGCCGGGGACATCAAGGGCGCCTACCCCGATGTCGAGGTCTACCCGACGCACACCACCGCGTAGCCACGGCCCACGGGCCGACAGAGCACCACCACCCCGAGAGGGCGTACGAGGCGGCCGGCGCCCGTGCGCCCTCTCAGGCCGTCGCACCGCGTGCGCCGTGCCGCAGGCCGTCGCACAGCAGGCCCGCGATGCGCTCGGCGTCCTTCTCCCAGCCGCTCGCCCGCATCCCGCAGATCCCGCCCAGACCGCGCAGCACGGTCCGACCGCTGAACCCGGCCCGCAGGAGGCCGGCCTCGACCCCGGCGGTCAGCAGTTCCTCCAGGGCCGCCTCCATGTCGCCGCGCGCCTCGTCGAAGACGGGTGAGTCCGTCGCGGTGATGGCCTCCAGGGCCTCCCCCATGCCCTTGCTCGTCGCCGAGTGCTGGACGAGCAGCAGCAGGAACGCGTGGAGCGCCTCGTCCGCCGGCCGCTCGGCGAGCAGCCGTGCCGGGGCCTCGCACAGCTCCGCGACCTCCTGGCGGTACACCTCCCCGACCAGTGCCTCGCGGGTGTCGAAGTGCCGGTAGAGGGTGCCGACGGCCACCCCGGCCCGCCGGGCGATCTCCTCCACGTGGGCGTCGGTGTCACCGGCCAGGAAGGCCTCGCGCGCGGCGGTGAGCAGGGCGTCGCGGTTGCGCCGCGCGTCGGCGCGCAGGGGGCGTGACGTGGACAACACTCCTCCAAAGGTGAGTCTGGTTCCGTTTGTGTGTACCGTTTCCGGAGTCCGGTTCACTTTACCGAAGGGTACCCACATGTCTGTCGTCGACGAGGACCTCCAGGGCCTGCGCGTCCTGGTCACGGGCGCAAGCCGCGGCCTGGGCGCCGCCACGGCACGCCGTTTCGCCGCGGCGGGAGCCACCGTGCTCACCGCCTCGCGCACCGCGCCGCCCGCGGACGTGCCGGGCATGTTCGTCCCGGCCGACCTGCGCACGGCCGACGGAGTCGCGGAGCTGGCCCGCCGGGTGATCGAGGAGGTCGGCGGCGTCGACGTCCTCGTCGACAACGCGGGAGCCCAGACACCCACCGCCCCCACCCTCGAGCGCTCCGACGCCGCCTGGCTCCAGGACCTCGAGATGAACCTGCTCAGCGCCGTCCGGCTCGACCGGGCGCTGGTGCCCGGAATGGTGGAGCGCGGCTCGGGCGTCGTCGTCCACGTCTCCTCCATCGCGAGCCGGCTGCCCCAGCCCGGCGACGCCTCCTACGCGGCGGCGAAGGCCGCCCTCAACGCGTACAGCCGCGAACTCGCCACACAGGTCGGCAAGGACGGCGTGCGCGTGGTGTGCCTGCTGCCCGGGTTCGTGGCCACCGAGGGCGCCGTGGACCATCTGCAACGCGCGGCCGACGCGCAGGGCGTGGAGTACGAGGACGTGGAGCGGCAGATCGTGGAGCGGCTCGGGGTGCCGATGGGGCGGCCCGGCGAGCCCGAGGACGTCGCCGAGATGATCGCGTTCCTCGCGTCCCGCCGCGCGAAGTGGCTCACCGGCGCCCAGTTCCGCGTCGACGGCGGCATCGTCCCGACGGTCTGACCCACCAACCCCTCACCCGCGCCTGCCCCTTTCGCCCCTCTCACCTACCTCACCCGCTGCACCCACTTCACCTACTCACCCCGTCAGGGAGTCACCATGAAGCTCAGTCTGACCTCGGTCGTCGTGGACGCGGCGGATCTCGAGGGCGAGGGCCTGTTCTGGCACGGCCTGCTCGGCGGCACGCTGTCGCGCATCCCCACCCACCGTTTCGTCCAGGCCGACGGGCTGCCCGTCCTCGTCGTTCAGCACGCGCCGGAGCACACGCCGCCGCACCAGCCGGACGGTTCGCCGCAGCAGATGCACATCGACCTGGCCACCGACGACCTGCTCGCCGCGGACCGCCGCGTGCTCGAGGCGGGCGGCCGGCGTCTGCGGCCCGCGGACGGCCCGACCGGTGCCGATGCGGAGGGCTCCCGCGTCTACGCCAGCCCTGCGGGGCATCCGTTCTGCATCCGCGCGGTGCGCCCCGCGACGCAATGAGGGGTGCCCACCGCCGTGGTGGGCACCCCTTACCTACGCTGCGAGCAGGCTTCAGCCGCGCACGATGTTCTCCGCCTGGGGGCCCTTCTGGCCCTGGGTGACGTCGAAGGTGACCTTCTCGCCCTCCTGGAGCTCGCGGTAGCCGTTGCCGCTGATGTTGGAGTAGTGGGCGAAGACGTCGGGGCCTCCGCCGTCCTGCTCGATGAAGCCGAAGCCCTTCTCGCTGTTGAACCACTTCACGGTGCCGCTGGCCATACTCATTCCTTCACTTCAGCCGGGACGGTCCGTCGCGGAGCGGCCCGGCATCTAACGAGCACTCCCGGTCGGGGCGCTCAAGGCAACATCCTGCCCCATGAACCCCCGGTATGACTCGTCCCCCCGTCGAACGATTGATCTGGGCGTGCCTCCACGTCCCCCCGGACGCCGTCGGCGGCGCGCTCGAACGATCCTGCCGCCGCCTCCCGTCCGCCGGGGCAGGCGCGGTAACTGCGGGCGCCTCACCGCCCGTTGGGACGGCGGCGAGGCGCCCGCGGCCACCTGGGCCCTGGTGATCCCCCGAGGGGGCCGGGGTCAGCTCAGGTGCCGGGTGAAGAACCGCGCGGCGGCGTCACCCGCGGCCTCCGGGACCCCGGTGTGCCCGCCCATGTTGGCGTTCAGGGTCTTCTCCTCGGAGCCGAAGGCGTCGAACAGGTCGAGCGCCGCCTGCCGGTCGTTGCCCTCGTCGTCCCACTGCAGCAGGACGTGCAGCGGGATGGTGACCCGGCGGGCCTCCTCGAACACCGCACGCGGGAGATAGCTCCCCGCGAACAGGACGGCCGCCTTGACGCGCGGCTCGACGACGGCCAGCCGGACGCCGATCGAGATGATGCCCCCCGAGTACCCGACCGGCCCGCCGATCTCGGGCAGCGCCAGCACGGCGTCGAGGGTCTCCTGCCACTCCGGGACCGCGCGGTCGACGAGCGGCACGACCAGGGCCTCGGAGATCTCCTCGGTGACCGGTTCACCGGCCGCGAGGACCCGGCGCAGATCGGCGCGCGCCTGGTCGAGGGCGGGCCAGCGTGGCCGGTCGCCGCTGCCGGGGAGCTCGATGGCCACGGTCGCGAAGCCCTCCGCGGCCGAGTGCCGGGCCCGGGCCTCCAGACGGGGACGCATCCGCTCCAGCCCGAGGGGCGGGATACCGGCGAGGATCGGCGGGACCGGCGCGGAGGCGGACGCGGATGCGGGCGTCCACAGGTAGCCGGGGATCTCGCCGAGGGTGAAGGCGCGCTCGACGACTCCGTCGTCGAGCCGGCGCTCAGAAGTGAAATGCATGGTCGTGCCTTTCGGGAGTGCACACAGAGCGGCGCTCCCGGACGACCTATCGCCCGGCCGTGACCCCAGAGGGGAGCACCCATGTCGATTCTTGGTTCACGGGTACCACCTCCTCGGTCTTCTGCACGGCCTCCGGAAGATTAGCAGAGGTCCCGCCCCCGCCGAGAGCTCCGCCCGGGGCCGTCAGGCGCCCCCGAGGGCCTGGACCTCCGCGTACGTGAGGGACGGGAGCCCGGCGGCGTGGTCGTCGCGGATCGCGGTCGCCGCCGTCACCGCCGCCGCCAGGGCCGTGCGGTAGAGCAGCGAGCCGAGGCTGATGCGGCGCACGCCGAGGGCGGAGAGTTCCGTGACGGTGGGGCCGGCCGGGTGGTGGAGGATGTTGAGGGGGACGACGAGCGCGGCGGTCAGGGCGGCGATGCTCCCGGGGTCGGACAGGCCCGGGACGAAGACGCCGTCCGCGCCCGCCTGTTCGTAGGCCGCGAGGCGTTCCGCGGTGTTGTCCCGGTCGCGCCCGAGCCAGTGGGTGTCGGTGCGGGCGTTGACGAAGAGATCGGGCACGGCGGACTTCACCGCGGCGATCTTCTCGGCGTGCGCGCGGGCGGGGGCGAGGGTGCCGTCCGCGCGCCCGTCCTCCAGGTTGATCCCCGCGGCGCCCAGGTCGTGCAGGGTGCGGGCCAGTTCGGCGACCTCCTCCGGGTCGTCGCTGAAGCCCCCTTCGGCGTCCACGGTGAACATCAGGGAGCTGCGGCCGAGCCGGTCCGCCAGGGCCAGGGTCGCCTCGACCGTCGCGGCCGAGCCGTCCGGCACCCCGACGCCCGCGGCCACGCCCAGGCTGGTGGTGCCGACCGCGGGGAATCCCCGAGCCACGAGCGCGGCGGCGGACGCGTGGTCCCAGGCGTTCGGCAGGAGCAGCGCGGTGGATCCGTGATGCAGCCGGGCGAAGTCCGTCTGCGGGCGCCCGAGCAGCCCCTCGGCCAGCGCGACGGCGTGCGCACGGCCGGGACACCCGCGGGGCGGGGCGCCGAAGGCCAGCGGTGCGGCGGTCTCCCGCTGGGCGTCGGCGAGGTCGAGCAGGACGACGTCGCCCGCGGCGATCTCCCGGCCCGCCACGCGGGTGGCCCGGGCCGCGACCCGGCGCATCTGCCTGACCGGCGGGGTGTCGCGGAGCACGCGCGCCGTCGGGGCGTCGCCGGGGGCGGCGGCGTCCACGAGGGCGGCCGTCGCGTCGCAGGCCTGG
>NZ_WWIA01000112.1 GCF_009870065.1 Streptomyces sp. SID5785
GGCCTGTTCGAGCAGCTCACCCCGCTCTACGCCGCCCGCGACCTGCGCCGCACCGCCCGTGACGCCGCCCACCGGATAGCGGACCTGCTGCGCGAACCCGCCCAGCGGGAACCGGCCGACCCCGTCGCGCTGCCCGCCCGCCCACCGGGCGCCCCGCCGGTCCTCACCCTGGAAGGCGTCCGGTTCGGGTACCCGGCACAGCGGGACCACGAGGTGCTGCACGGCCTGGACGCCGTCCTCGCCCCCGGCACCGTGACCGCCCTCGTCGGCCCCTCGGGGGCCGGCAAGTCCACCCTCGGCCTGCTGCTCGCGCGGTTCTACGACGTCACGGGCGGCGCGATCCGCCTGGACGGCGTCGACCTCCGCGACGTGGACCGCGCCGAGCTCTACCGCACCGTCGGCTTCCTCTTCCAGGACGTCACGCTGCTGCGCCGCTCGGTCCGCGACAACATCGCCCTGTCCGACCCCGAGGCCGGACCCGAAGCCGTGCACGGCGCGGCGCGGGCCGCCGCCGTCCACGACCGGATCACCGCGCTCCCGCGCGGCTACGACTCGGTCGTCGGCGAGGACGCCCTGCTCTCCGGCGGCGAGGCACAACGGGTCGGCATCGCCAGGACCCTGCTCGCCGACACCCCGATCGTGGTGCTCGACGAGGCCACCGCGTTCGCCGATCCGGAGTCCGAGGCGGCCGTGCAGGACGCCCTCGCCGAACTCGCCGCCGGCCGCACCCTGCTGGTCGTCGCACACCGGCTGCGCACCGTCGTCTCCGCCGACCAGATCCTCGTCCTGGACGACGGGATCATCACCGAACGCGGCCGCCACGACGACCTGCTCGCCGCCGACGGTACGTACGCGCGCATGTGGCGCGCCCAGCACGGGGGGAGCACCACCCCATGATTACCACGCTCTTCCGGATCGTCGGCTCCGACCGACGGGCGCTGCTGGTCCGCTTCCTGGCGGCCACCGCGCTCTACGCGATCAGCGAGGGCGTGGCCTTCGGCCTCCTGGTCCCGCTCCTGACCGCCCTCCTGGACGGGGACACCGGCCGCGCCGCCTGGTGGCTGCTGCCGCTCACGGCCGCCGTCGTCCTCGGCTGGTTCGCCCACTACGACAAGGAACTGCGCGCCCTGCGCCTGTCGTCCGCATGGCGCCGTACCCTCCACGAGCGGATCGGTGCCCACGTCGTCCGGCTGCCGCTCGGCTGGTTCGACGGCGCGCGCACGGCTCAGGTGGAGCGGCTGCTCGGGCAGGGCGTCACCACCGTGACCCTCGGCGTGCACCTGGCCCAGACGCTCCTCGGGGCCGTGCTCACCCCGGCCACCGTCTTCGTCTTCCTGCTCTGCTACGACTGGCGCGTCGCCCTGTCGGTCCTGGTCACCGTCCCCGTCGTGCTCCTCGTGTTCGGTCTGGCCCGCCGCCTGACCGACCGCACCGAGGCCGAGCACGACCGGGCCGCCGCCGAAGCGAGCGCCGGACTCGTCGAGTTCGCAGGCGCCCAGCCCGTGCTGCGCGCCAACGGGCGGGCCGGCAGCGGCCACCGGCGACTCGCGCAGGCGCTGGAGGAACAGCACCGCGCCATGCGCCGCCAGGTCCTCGGCGCGCTCCCCGGCCTGCATCTGGGCCAGCTCGCCATCCAGCTCGCGTTCACCAGCGTGCTCGTCGTGGGCCTGCTGCTCGCCACGGGCGGCGAGATCGGTCCCGCGCGCGTCACGGCCCTGCTCGTGCTCGGCGTGCAGTTCCTCCAGCCGCTCGCCGTCATCGCCCAGGCGGCAGCGGCGCTGCGGGCCACCCGCGCGGCCGCGGACCGCATCGACACGCTCCTGAGCACCCCACCCCTGCCGGAACCCACCGCTCCGGTCCCGGCCGCGGGCCTGGAGCCGTCGATCGAACTCGACGGTGTCCGCTTCGGGTACGAGGGCGCCGCGGCACCCGTGCTGGACGGCCTGGGCCTGACCGTCCGGGCCGGGTCGACGACCGCGCTGGTGGGCCCGTCAGGAGCGGGCAAGACGACGGTCACCAAACTGATCGCGCGCTTCGCCGACGTCGACGCGGGCGCGGTCCGCATCGGCGGTGCCGATGTCCGGGACCTCGCCGGGGCCGAGCTCATGGACCTGGTGTCGCTCGTCTTCCAGGACGTGCACCTGATCGACGGCACGATCGAGGAGAACATCCGCCTGGGGCGCCCGGACGCCACCGAGGACGAGGTCCGCGACGCGGCCCGCCGGGCCCGCGTGGACCTGATCGCCGACCGGCTGCCCGACGGACTGGCCGCCCGCGTCGGCGAGGGCGGCAGCCTCCTGTCCGGCGGCGAACGGCAGCGGGTCGCGATCGCCCGCACCCTCCTCAAGGACACCCCCGTCGTGCTGCTCGACGAGGCGACCTCGGCCCTCGACGCCGAGAACGAGGCCGCCGTCCACGAGGCGCTGCGCGAACTCGGCGCGGGACGCACCCTGTTGGTGATCGCGCACCGGCTGTCCACGATCGCCGCCGCCGATCACATCGCGGTCCTGGACGGCGGCCGCATCGTGGAGGAGGGGCGCCATGCGGCGCTCCTGGAGGCGGGCGGGCGGTACGCGGCGCTCTGGCGCGAGTACGAGCGTGCCCGCGGCTGGCGCCTGGCCGGGACCGCGCAGGACCGCGGCGCGCGCTGACCGATGGGCGTGTCCGCGTCGTGGCGCCCCCGGCACGAGCGGGGCGTCAGACGAGCGCGGCGACGAGGGCCGCGAAGGCGGCGACGATGACGGCGACCCGGACGTAGTGATAGCGGTCCCAGCGGTTCGACTGCTCCTTCCAGTCCGCGGGCCGGTTCTCGGGGGTCCAGGTCTTGCCGCGGTTGTTGATCGGGACGAGCAGCAGGAGCGACATCACGACGCTGAGGGCCAGCAGTCCGCCGGCGGTGATCACGAGGCCGGTGCCTTCGTGGTCCCGTCCGGTGATCGCCCACAGCGCGACGAGCACGAGCGAGCCGATGTACCAGAACGGCATCAGGGCGCCGAGCATCCGGCCGCCGTGCGCGCGGGCCAGCAGGTCGCTGTCCTCGGGGAGTGCGCTGAAGATCCGGTTCATGACGAAGGCGACCGAGAACTCCACCCCGACCATCAGGCCGACGATCACGGTGGTGACGGCCTGGAGTGTGCTGAGCATGATGACCCCTCCCGCTGCTTTCTAGCGTTGCTAGCTGATGAGCCAACGCTAGCGCGGCTGCCGCTCGAATGTCTAGCGGTGCTAGCAATGTAGGCAGGGGAGATTCGGCAGGCGGCCTTGCGGTTTCTTTTCATTCAACCTGTTGATTCACTGAAATTTGTCATTCATGCTGTGGCTGGCGCCGTCACGGATCTCGGTCAGGGAGCCCCGTCACGACCCTCCCGCACCGTGCCTCCCCGCACCCCAGGAGTCAGCCTTGAGCCCTGCCGTGGACACACCGCCCCCAGGACGGACACACACGCCGGAGAAGTCGTCGGCGGTGGAACCCTTCACCCGGTTCCACCTGCGCGTCACCGCCACCACCTTCGGTGCGAACTTCTCCGACGGTTACGCCCTGGGGGTCATCGGCGCGGCGCTCCCGATCCTGGACACCACGATGGGCCTGTCCGGACTGTGGTCCGGGCTGCTCGGCGCCTCCGCCCTGATCGGGCTGTTCCTCGGCAGCGTCCTGCTCGGCTCGGTCGCGGACCGCATCGGCCGGCAGCGGCTCTACCTCTACAACTTCATCCTCATCACGATCGCCTCGGCCCTGCAGATGTGGGCCACCGACCCCGCCGCGCTCTTCGCCCTGCGCCTGCTCATCGGCTTCGGCCTGGGCGCCGACTACGCGGTCGGCCCGACCCTCCTGTCGGAGTTCGCGCCCCAGCGACTGCGCGGTCTCCTGCTCGGATCCCTGACCGTGCTGTGGACCGTCGGCTACGTCGCGGCCAACATCTTCGGCGCGCTCGTCCCCGAGACCGACGAGGCCGCGCACCTGCTGCTCGCCAGCGGCTCCCTGCCCGCGCTCCTCGTCCTGCTCCTGCGCATCGGGATCCCCGAGTCCCCGAGCTGGCTCGCCACCCAGGGCCGGTTCGCCGAGGCCGCCGCGATCCGCCGGAAGTTCCTCAAACAGGACATCGCCCCGGACGCCGTGCCGCAGACTCCGGCACAGCCCGCCCCCACGGTCCGCTACCGGGAGCTGTTCGCACCGGGCCAGGCCACCAAGACCTGGTTCGGCATCATCTTCTACAGCGCCCAGGTGCTGCCCTACTTCGCGATCTACACCTTCACCGCGCAGATCCTCGGCACCCTGAACATCGGGGACACCACCGCGCAGAACATCGTCATCGACGTCGCCCTGCTGCTCGGCGGTGTACTCGGACTGTGGCCGATGATGCGCATGGGACGCCGCCCGTTCACCGTCCACAGCTTCCTGATCCTCGCGGTCGCCCTCGGTGCCATGGCCGTCCTGAGCAGCGCGGGCAGCTGGGCGCTGATGATCCCGTTCGTCGTCTACACGTTCGTGATGGCGGGCGCCTCGAACATCACCCAGGTGTATCCGGCCGAGCTGTTCCCGACCGCGCTGCGCGCCTCCGGCGTCGGCCTCCTGAACGGCAGCAGCCGCATCGCGTCCGCACTCGGCACGTTCCTGCTCCCGGTCAGCCTGGACGCCCTCGGCGTCGGCTGGACCATGGGCTGGATGACGCTCGTCCTCCTCGCCGGCTGGGCCGTGAGCCTGGCCTGGGCGCCGGAGACCCGGGACACCCTCACCGCCGAGGAATGGGCCCACTGACACGACGGGCGCCCGGGCGGCGCCTCGCACCGGCCCGGGCGCACACCCCGCCCGACCTGTCGCTCAGCGCACCGCCGCCCCGGGCCCCAGCGGAATCCCCAGCGCCCACCAGGCCAGGAACAGCAACGTCCACGCCACCGTCATCGCCACCGCGAGCGGCAGCGTGTACGAGGCGAGCGTCCCGATGCCCGCACTCTTCCGGTACCGCTGGAGGAAGCCGAGCGCCATCACGAAGTACGGGCTCATCGGCGTGATGGCCGTCGATCCCGAGTCCGCGATCCGGAACAGCGCCTGTGTCGTCTCCGCCGGCACGTGCACCAGCATCAGCATCGGGACGAGGACCGGCGCGGCCAGGGCCCACATCGCACTGCCGCTCGTGACCATCACGTTGACGAGCGTGAGCAGCAGCAGGATCAGCAGGAAGACCACGACGATCGGCATCCCGCTGTGCTGGAGCGCCTCGGCGGCCCGCACGGCGAGCACGTCCCCGATGTGCGTCCAGTCGAAGTACGCGAGGAACTGCGCGATGGCGAAGAACAGCACCAGGACGGGGGCCATCTGTCGCACGCCCTCCGCCATCAGCCGCGGCACGTCGCCCGGCTTGGCGATCGACCCGGAGCGCGCCCCGTAGACGATTCCGGTCACCGCGAACAGGCAGGCCACGACCGCCGCGATGCCGTCCAGGAACGGCGAGTCGACGATCGAGCCGCCGTCTCCGCGCAGCGGCGACGAGGTGGGGACGAGCGCCGCCACGATCAGCACGAGACCGGCACCGAGCGCGAGCAGCGCCGAGCGCAGAGCGGTCCGCTCCCGGTCACTGAGCCGCAGCTTCCCCAGGTCCTCCACGTCCGCGTCCGGGTCGGGGTCCAGATCCGGACGGCGCGCCAGGACGAACCGTGTGACGAGCGTGATCACCACGGCCAGCAGCAGCGAGGACGCGATGTTGAAGAACCAGTTGGACAGCGGTGAAACGTACGCGTCGTCGCCGCCGGTGATCTTCGCGGCCGCCGTCGTGATCCCCGCGAAGATCGCGTCGTTCGGCGTCGGCACCGGACTCGCGTCGTACCCGGAGGCGATCGACGTGTAGGCGACGACGATGCCGAGGACGGGGGAGCGGCCCACGGCCCGGAAGGCGAGCCCGCCCAGCGGGACCAGGATGATGTAGGCCGCGGCCGACGCGACGTGTGCCACGGTCCCGGCGAACGCGACGGCGAACACCACCCACGACGCCGGCACCCGGGCGACACCGACCTTCATCGCGGCGGAGAGGAAGCCGCTGCGCTCGGCCACCGCGACGCCCATGATGACGACGACGATCGTGGCCATCGGCGGGAACTCGGCGAAGTTCGACACCATCGTCGACACCGCCATGGCGAGCCCGTCACCGCTGAGCAGGTTCTGCACGGCGACCGTCTTGTGGTCGGCGGGTGACACGACGGACACGTCGAACCCGGCGAGCACGGCACTGACGACGGCCAGCACCCCCGACAGGATCCAGAACAGCCAGAACGGATGCGGCAGCGCGTTGCCCGCCCGCTCGACGACGGCGAGCATCCTGATGACGCGGGGGAGCCTCGGTGCTTCCTCGAGCGGTGGCGCTTGTCTCTGTACGGACATGTCGGCGGCTCCGGCTAGCGGGTCGTGCGGGGACGGTGGGACGGCTGTGGCAGCCGGTGGTGCGCGAAGAAGTCCCACATGACGGCGTGGGCCTTGATCGTCTGCGTCGTGTAGCCGCCGCCGCTGTACCCGTCGGCTCCCGGCCAGGTGTGCCCGCCGCCGGTCACCGCGACATGGGTGACCTCGGCGCCGCGGGCACAGTCCGTCCACCGGCTCGTCGTGATGTCGGGCTCGGTCACCTCGTCGGGCAGCCGTGTCGCGCAGCGGTCGCGCCCGGCCCACCCGGCCACCCAGTCCGCGATCGCGGGCAGCCCGCGGTCCTCGTCCCCGGTGTACGGGATGGTGGCGTCCCCGGTGCCGTGGAAGTCGATCACCGGCACGGGCCGCGAGGGCCGGCAGTCCGTACCCGTGCCCGGGTAGAAGGCACCGGCGACGGGCGCGACGGCGGCGAACCGGCCCGCCATCCGGCACGCCAGCAGCCCGGTGAACCCGGCGCCGTTGGACTTGCCCGTCGCGTACACGCGGCGGGTGTCGACACACAGGTCGTCCTCGAGCCGGTCGAGGAGATCCCCGGTGAAGCGCACGTCGTCGACGCCCGCCGCCGCGTACGGCGCGCCCTGCCAGGCCTGCCGGTCACCGTCGCCGGTGCCCACGACGCCGTCGGGGTAGGCGACGACCGCGGGCAGCGTCGACAGCCGTGAGAACGCCTCGGTCCCCGCCCCGGTGTTGCCGCGCCCGTGGTAGGCGACGATCAGCGGCCAGCTCTTCGCCGGTGAGTAGCCGTCGGGCAGGTGCAGTTGGTACGTCCGCTCGCGCCCGTCGCTGGTCAGCGTCCGCAGGACGCTGCTGCCGGGGTCCTGCGGGGCGTCCGCTCCGCAACCGGCGGAGGACGTGGCGGCGTGCGGCGACGAGGCCGCGTAGGAGGGGGCGAGCGGGGCGATGACGAGCGCGGCGGCCAGAACGCAGGCACGCCGAAGCAGACCTTGCACGGTGCGACTCCTCGGGACGTGACGGAACCAGGACGGGAGGGGACCAGGACGGAACCAGCTGGATGAGCGTCAGAGGGGGGTGGACGGAAGAGGCTCAGACGGCGAGCCATTCCTCGACGAACGCGCAGACGCGCGCCACGACGGCGTCGACGACGGCCCGCCCGTCCTCGGCGGTGGCGCGCGTGGGATCGCCGAGCACGCCGTTCGCGCTGAGGGCGTCGTAGGGCAGGGTGAGGGAGGGCTGGCCGAAGGTG